>JBBRVB010000035.1:0-17805 GCA_038247275.1 Chroococcales cyanobacterium | reverse complement strand
TCTGAATTTTTTTGGACTCAATCCTAGATCTCAATCCCTCTGGGTTTTGCCTCCACTAGGAGAATTGCCGCCCACAAATTCTTGACGCGTCACAATTGGCTGATGACAAGCAGTTAGGCATGAGGATTAAACTAAACTGAAGTTAATAGCATTCTGGAGATAACTCAATCCTTTGTCAATACAAATACGCTGCCCTCATTACCTCTACTAATACGGAGCGTCTCATCCAGATAGGTAACTTCGAGCCAAGCCGGTGTTTTCCCCTCCTTGCGATTAATTGGCAGATCGATCGCGGTAAATTTTCTGCCGGTTTCAATCTCATCAATCAATCGATCGGGACTTGAATAATTTAGCATCTGTTGTAAACCGATGACCGATCGATTAAATTGCACATTTATTCTCACTTCATTCACTGGCGTAAATTTAGCCACGATCGCCACCAAACCATTTAATCCCGGCACCAAACTCGCCACTTCAGCAATATTATAAACCGCACTAGTCGTCGGACGAATACATTGATAAATTGTCCCAAGCTTGACTAGTGGAATTTTATCGATGCCTAGCAAACTTTGGCTACTAGTATACAACAGCCGCCAATTACCCGCCAAGAGATCGATCGCCATTGTCAATGGTCGTGGGTGCGGATTTTGCAATTCCAACTCGGTAATTGCGGCGAGGATTGCTTGTCGATCGAGAGTTGTGGCTAAGATCCCGCGATTTTTATCGGCGATTGCTGCAAGTAGTTTGGCTTTGGGCATAAAAATTCACTAGTTTATAGAACAGCTCTCAAGAGTAGATTTAACTGCTCTCCAGCTATTTGGGGAAAACAGTGTGATTGAATATGGATCGTTGGCAAAGCCTCTCAGTATGAGAATCGTCCGCTCTTACCCTTTACCCTTTAACCCTTCCCCCTTTCAATCAGATTAAATTATGACCATGAGTACGAGAGAGCCGATTTAACTTGTACCCATCCCCTAAAATGATAAACTATGAGAATTCCAAGCTAATCAACTTAATTATGCCCGATTCCCTTGACCTTGATGTCCTAGATTCATTTGTCAATCCAGCTTTAAAACAACAACCTCGCTACGAACCCGCACCCGTAATTGCCGAACAGCGAAATACTTCAATTTTGGAGTGGCTCGAATCGCAAGGTCGATTGATCGATCGGGACGAACGCGATCCAGCCATCTCAGCCTTGGATCGAGCAAATCTAGACGAAGAGTTATTTGAAGAAGATCGGGGCTACCAAGAAGAAGAGGAGAGCGATGATGCTGACGATACTGATGAGATTTAGCTAAATGGTTGCGAGGATTAACCGATCGAGATTGACTCGACTAATGAACGTAGCGATGAAATTACCTCGGAGGAAATAGATGGAGGGTAAATCAGCATCTGTCAGGGGTCTAAATCCGACGGGAACTGTGTTACTAATTTTACTAGGAACCGGACTGATTGGTGCGGTGCTGTGGCTGGACTTGCAAACTGGCAAGGGTTTGACTGGATCGTTACTCGTACCATTTTTGGGATCGACCGCGATCGTCACAGCAGTGGGTTATCAAGCGATTCCGCTGCTCAAACAGTTAAAAATGGGTCAATTCATCCGTGAAGATGGCCCGCAAGCCCACCTCAAAAAAGCTGGTACTCCCACAATGGGGGGCATCTTTGTCGTACCTATCGGCACGATTTTGGGCGTACTGTGGTCGCAATTCAATCCCGATGCGATCGCGGTCGCAGTTACCAGTTTGGGTTATTTGGCGATCGGTGGTGTGGATGACTGGAAAAGTCTGAGCAATCGCCAAAATGAAGGTCTTACGCCCAAAGGAAAGCTACTATTGCAAACGGCGATCGCGATCGCTTTTTGTGGCTGGGCTTTCTATAGTAGAGGTAATGCAATTACCAATGTCCATCTGCCTTTTGGCATGGTGGTATCGTTAGGGTTCCTCTTCTGGGGACTAGCCGTATTCGCCCTCCTTGCCGAAAGCAATGCCACTAATCTAACTGATGGTGTCGATGGATTGGCTGGCGGTACGGGCGCGATCGCCTTAGCTGGTTTAGCCGCAATTATCCTCCCCAAAGAACCTAGCCTGGCAATCTTCTGTTTGTGTCTGAGCGGTAGCTATCTCGGCTTTGTCGTCCACAATCGCAACAAAGCGAAGGTCTTTATGGGTGATACTGGTTCCCTGGCGTTGGGAGGTGCATTAGCAGCCGTGGGGATTTTGAGTGAGCAGCTCTGGGTGCTATTTATTCTCAGCGGGATTTTTGCGATCGAGGCGTTGTCGGTAACTGCCCAAGTCGGCTACTACAAAGCGACCAAAGATACCGAGGGCAAGGGTAAACGGCTATTTAAAATGGCTCCAATTCACCACCATTTAGAGTTGAGTGGTTGGACGGAAACTCAGGTCGTCGGCGTATTCTATGCGATCGAGGTGCTACTGGTCCTAATTAGCTTGGCAAACAGATAGCAGTATTAGTGGCAGCTTTCGGGATTGGGGATTAGGTTTTAGGCTTTAGAAAATCGTACTTAAAAACACCCTACTACTACACATCATGCACGATCTCGACCACGCGGTCGCCGCAGTCGATCGGGGACTGTGGTCGATCGCGACTACTGCCCTTCAAAATTTGGCTCTTGCCCAGATCGAGGGCAACCAGCAAGTCTTAGACCTAACTTTGCAAATACTGACTCAGGGAGATTTCGAGCAGCAATGGGAGATCGCCAAAATCTTTCCCAAACTGGGTGAAATTGCGATCTTACCACTGGTCAGGATGATTCACGACTCCGAAGCCGATTTAGAAAATCGGTGGTTTGCCGCCCGGATTTTGGGGGGGTTCGATCGACCTCCCGCGATCGCCGCTCTGATCGAGATTATCTGCACCGATGAAGATGCCGAACTCACCGCGATCGCGATCGGGTCATTGACCAAAATTGGTACCCCAGCGATCTCAGCGTTGACCGCGATCTTAGCAACACCAGGTGCCACCATCCAGCGAGGGATGGCGGTAACTATTCTGGCGCAAATTCGCCACTCGCAGACGATCGAGCCATTAATCCAAGTCATTGACGATCCCGATCCACAGCTTCGCACCACGATCGTTGAAGCATTGGGCAGTTTTCACGATGCGCGGATACCACCGCTACTGCTTGCCAAACTTACTGACGTTGCCGCTAGCGTCCGCAAAGCGGCGGTGGTGTCACTCAGTTTACGGAGCGATTTAGCCATCGAACTAAATCTGAGCCAGCAGCTACGGGCGTTATTATCCGACCTCGATTTTGCAGTCTGTGAAGCTACCGCTCTAGGCTTATCGAGATTGCCAGATCCGCGCGTGGTCGGGATCTTGGCTGAAGTATTGAATTCCCCCCGATTTCCAGATCGATTGAAATCGGCAGTCATCTTGGCTTTGGGTTGGATTGGGAGTGTCGCCGCGATCGACAGTGCGATCGCGGCTCTAGACAAGATCGATGCCGATCTCGCCCCAGAAATTATCGTCGGGATTAGTAAAACCGAGCGAGAACGGGTTTATGCCAGCCAACAGCTTGTTGCTTACCTCTACTCCCGCGATCTGTCCGCACATCCACCGCTCGTCAAACAAGAACTAGCCGCCGCATTGGGGAACCTGGGCAACATCGCCACCGTCCCAGCCCTAGTAGAGCTAGCTAACGATCGAGACGAGCGAGTCAGATTACATGCCATTACCGCCAGATCCAAATTAGAGCCATCCTTAACCTCTGAGGTCTGCCGCTCGGGAAATTCTGAGACAATCGCTCGATCTTCAACAATTTGTCCCGATTAAACTGTGGTCAAATCTGCGATCTTTTGGCAAAGATGTGCTGTTGCTGTAGCCCGTTCAAATCGCATTTGAGATTTTGGGAGAGGGTTGTGGGGTGTCGGGATGGAGTTTAGCTAGACGTTAATTAAATGATGAACAGCTTGGAGCAGATCGATCCGCCGATCTCGATCTTGGCGCGATCTCGTGAGGTTGCATCCACCAAGGTCGCGATCGCGAACCCTAAACTTGTAAATGAGCAAAACAATCTTTGCGGTGGGTAAACTAATTTTAACAGCATCCATATTGCAACTAAACATTAAAGTCAATATCTAATAATGTCTCGATTCTTAACTTCTCTAAAATTCAGTACTGGATTATTGCTAACCACTATATTAGCCACAATCCCCACCCGACTGTTCGCCGAAATAGGCAATCGCCCCAGCAGCAATTTTCAGGCACAGACATCAGTAGTCGCGCAACTGTCAGCCAAGTCCACACCAGTACCAAATAGTAAAAATTCACCGCAAGTCAAGACCAACCCAGTGCCAGTCAGTGGGACGAGTGCTGCTACCCCAAATCAGCCAGTAACTGGGACTAGTACCGCACCAGCCGCGAAGCCATCTGTGGCAGCTACAGGTCAACCACCAATTGAAAAAGTCGTCAGTCTTGTCATCAAGCTCAAAGAAAAGCGAGTCTATGTTTATCAGGGTGATAAACTGCTCAAACGTTATCCAGTGGCAATCGGTAAAAAAGGCTGGGAGACACCTACCGGCGAATGGCAGGTGATGGAAAAAATTAAGAACCCCGCCTGGACGAGTTTTAAAACTGGTGAAGTATTCCCCCCCGGCGTTAAAAATCCCCTCGGTTCCCGCTGGATTGGCTTCTGGACTGATGGGCAAGATGTAATTGGCTTTCATGGTACTGCTAATGTCAAATCGATCGGGACAGCAGCATCGCACGGCTGTGTCAGGATGCGGGATCGGGATGTGAAAGCTTTGTTCCCGCTCGTCAAAGTCGGTACTACAGTTAAAGTAGTTGACGAGTAGCTCACAAAAAAGAGTGAAAAATACTTTTCACTCTCTAAAAATTTATTCTACTTAAATGAAATTGAGCTACTCAACTCATCTACTTACCTGGATGGAATTTGGGGCTAGACTGTTCCCGATCGACGATCGATCGGGATTCGATCGGGTGATATTGAAAATGGAGTCAGCCAAGGTGCGATCGCCACCGCTAAAATAGTAGTGGTAGTGATTCCTCCAATAATTAATATTGAATAGCGATCGCTAAATATACCCAAGATAGTACGCGACGATCGGATCGTCGAGTGGGGATTAGCGATATATATCAATCCTAAATGAATTGTGAGAATGTCTTCTTCTCTTCTCTGCGCCCTCTGCGTCTCTGCGGTTAAAATAATCTCATGACTGATTTAGGATTGCTATATATTCTTTAAATGCTAAGAAACTCAAGCACCCCAACAACACGATCGCAATCGAGCGATTTATCACCAAAACTGTAGCAAACATTGTGATAATCCAACACCAAGAAGTCGATCGGCAAATATTAAACTGGATAAATATCGATCGGGAGTAAGCATGGACAGTTTTATAACTGGCTCCACCCACTGATAATTTAAGTTTGAGTCGAGTCGCTCCAAAGAATTAGCTAAACTGCGTATTCAAATTGACAGCAATGTTTCGCATTGCCTCTGGAGAATGAGCATCGAGCTGAACATCCACGATCGCCAGCCTCAGAAATCATCCACAGCCAAACTGTCAAAATATGAATACAACTCGGATATTTAATAGTTCGCAATTTTTTCAACCAACTCAGGGGGAACCGATTCGCTCAGTGATTGCCGAATCCCCAGATGCTGTGGTTGTCGCCTGGTACATTCAGCCGCAACAGGAAATCCCGGCACATCAACATCCATATGGGCAGGACACCTGGACAGTTTTATCTGGACAAGGTGAATATTATCTCGATCGAGCTGGTACGACAACGTCGATTGAAATGGGCGATATCGTCATTGCGCCGATGGGAGCTGTGCATGGAGTAATCAATCATGGTCACGAGCCACTAATTTTTATTTCAGTGGTGTCCCCTGCTACTGCTGGGTATGAACTCATCGCTGGCTTTGAACCCATCGAGTCGTCCCTAGCCCCTGCGTCCTTGTAACAAAACTTGTCTTTTTTTTAATATTTGGTCACCAATCCTCTACGATCTTTTTCAGGTCAATTTAAAAATCTAATTTCTACACACTTCTTCATAAACAAGCTAAGAGCGGGCGAAACGATTTAATCTAAAAGCTGTACTGGTTTTACTAGATACAATTTTTAGTTCTGGGAGCATCGAGACTAAGCACCTCGATCGCCCTGATTATTCAAACTTGGATCGTCGCGATGACGACGCGTTCTTCGAGTTAGTGAAGATGACAACCATCGAGGCGCATCAGCCGATCGGCAGTGATATTGAGTTGAAATTTTCCAAAGATTTTAACCGATCCCCGGCGGTGACATCCACACTCAAGCAGGTCAAAAAACCTCGCGGCTAACTCGATGATGCTTAACACAGTAAAAAATAAAATATGCGGTTGGGAGATTTAGGATCTAATGAGTGTTAAGGCAAGTGGTGGCGGCTCTCTATCCCGTCCAAATTTATATCAAACACTGCCAGTTGCGACCATTTCGCAAGCTGAACAGCAAGATCGGTTTCCCGCCATGGGCGAATTGAGCGAGCTGAAGAGCTACTTTGAGTCTGGAGCCAAGCGGATCGAAATCGCCAAGATCATTGGTGACAAGTCCGAATTGATTGTCTCACGGGCGGCAAATCGGATTTTTGTGGGCGGTTCGCCGATGGCATTTTTGGAAAAGCCAATGGTTACCGAAACCAAAAAAGTCGCGACAACTTTTGCGACAGGTACGACACAAAGTGAATCGACACTCGGGACAGTGACCTTTGTCGAGGAAAAAAGTAATTTTTTTGCCAACATCACTTCCTTGTTCACTGCTTCAGGTTCTGGCGCAATTCCCGCCGGTTTCCAACCGATTAATATCTCGCTGTACGGCCCTGCAAATATGCAGAAATCCTTGCGGGACATGAGTTGGTTTCTCCGGTATCTGACCTACGCGATTGTGGCTGGTGACCCCAATATCATCACGGTGAACACGCGCGGACTCAGAGAAATCATTCAAAATGCTTGCTCGATCCCCGCTACCATCGTTGCACTTCAGGAAATGCGCGCTGGTTCGCTCGGCTACTTCAGCAAAGATCCCGAAGCTCAAGCAATTATCACTCAGTACTTTGAAGTGATGATTGGTGAGTTCAAAGCGTCCGCACCAGCTAACAAGCTTCGCCAGCGCAATTCTGACGACCAACAAGGTTTGGAATTACCCCAAATTTATAATGCCGCCGCCGAACGTCGCGTCAAGTATGCGATGAAACCAGGCTTGTCGGGAGTTGAAAAAATTGATGTCATCAAAGCTGCCTATCGCCAAATCTTTGAACGCGACATCACCCGTGCCTATAGCTTATCGGTTTCCGATCTGGAATCGAAAGTCAAAAATGGCGAAATCTCGATGAAGGAATTCGTTCGCCGCTTGGCGAAATCCCCCCTGTATCAGAAAAACTTCTTCCAACCATACATTAACAGTCGGGCACTAGAACTAGCATTCAAGCACATTTTAGGTCGGGGGCCGTCCTCTCGTGAAGAAGTCCAGAAGTATTTTAGTATTGTCTCTGCTAAGGGCTTAAATGGGCTGGTGGATGCCCTGGTAGACTCGGCTGAGTACTCAGACTACTTCGGTGAAGAAACCGTGCCTTATATTCGCGGTTTAGGTCAAGAAGCCCAAGAGTGTCGCAACTGGGGGCCGCAACAGGACTTATTCAATTACAGCGCACCGTTCCGCAAGATTCCGCAGTTTATTACTACCTTTGCGGCTTACGAGCAGCCATTACCAGACCAACACGTCTACGGTTCGGGCAACGATCCGCTCGAAATTCAGTTCGGCGCGATCTTCCCCAAAGAAACTCGCAATCCCAGCAATTCGCCCGCACCGTTTAGCAAGAATACTCGCCGGATTCTGATCGCTCAAGGACCAGGAATCAATAACCAAAATAGCAATCCTGGGGCGCGGGGGATGACACCAGGGACATTGGGAGCTAAAACCTTCAAGTTGGATCAACTACCAGGCTTTACCGGGATTGGTAAAAAATCTAAGTCCAGCCAAGGTGTCAGCACTTCTTTCACTGAAGGTTCGACCCAAGCGGTCATCAAAGCAATTTACCTGCAAGTGATGGGACGCGAGGTGTATGAGGGTCAACGCCTCAAAGTCCAGGAAATCAAACTCGAAAATGGTGATATCACCGTCCGCGAATTTGTCCGGGACTTGGCAAAATCTGACCTATTCCGCAATACTTACTGGACGAAACTCTATGTAACCAAAGCGATCGAATTCATCCACCGTCGTCTGTTGGGTCGTCCGACTTACGGTCGTCAGGAGATGAACAAATACTTCGATCTCGCCGCCAAGAAAGGTTTCTACGCGATCGTCGATGCGATGATTGACTCGAATGAGTACACTGAGAGCTTCAATCAAGACATGGTGCCCTACACTCGCTACCTCACCCCCGCAGGTGTCAGCGGTCAAAATCTTCGCGTCGGTAGTATCGGCGATACAGGAATCGGGATCTTGACAGCGGCTAAATCTGAAGCGACACCTCGCTTTGTCGAACTCGGTGCGATTACCGGAACTCGATCGCAACCCGATATCGAATTCCGAATCGATCAAGGTGTCAGCAAAAAACGCGAACAAACCAAGATCTTTAAGCTGACTCAAACTGTAGATAAGACACAGCTCAAAACTGTAATTCGCGCAGCTTATCGCCAAGTCTTCGAGCGGGACATCGAGCCATACATCGTGGCCAACGAATTTAGCACGCTCGAAAGTAAGCTTGGCAACTCCGAAATCAATCTCAAGGAGTTCATCGAAGGACTCGGTTGTTCTGGACTATACCTCAAAGAGTTTTATACTCCTTATCCCAATACCAAAGCGATCGAACTAGGTACCAAGCACTTCCTCGGACGCGCGCCCCTAGATCAAGCCGAAATCCGTAAATACAACCAAATTCTCGCGACGGTGGGGATTAAAGCCTTCATCGGTGAGATGGTGAACGGTTCGGAATATACGCAAGTATTTGGTGAAGATGTCGTCCCTTACAACCGCTTCTTGACCTTACCAGCCGCCAATTATCCCAATACTCAAACCCTCTACAACAAGCTCACCAAACAGGATAAGCAAGTTGTCGTACCGAGTTTTGATACCATCCAACCCCGGATGGATATGGCGAAGTTGCCAATGACGGGTAAAGCACTAGCCGATAATGCTGCGGCTGCCCGTCAGACAGAATCTAAGCTGGTGGCATTGGGTCGTTCCTCTAGTGTGGCAAGCAATATGCAGCCAGTGGCGGTGGCAAATCTCAGCCAATCTGCCCGGATCTTGCGGATCGATGCCAGCACGAGCCAAGCAGAAGTGACACTGGCGATCGCAGCATTGTATATCCAAGTGATGGATCTCGGTGCAGGTCAAATACCCGCACAGTTCCGCCGGGAGGATTTGGAAAGCCAAGTTCGGACTGGGGAAATTTCAGTTCGTGAATTTGTCCGCGCGTTAGCTAGCTCCGATGCCTACACCGAGCGGTTCTATACGCCATATCCCAACGCCAAAGCGATCGAGTTCCTGTGTCGTCACCTGTTGGGTCGCGCACCACTGAACCAAGCTGAGGTGAACGATTACAATCGGATCGTCGCCGAGCAAGGCTTGACGGCCACTGTCAATACGATCGTCGATAGCGTAGAATATGCGCGCTACTTCGGTGTCGATGTCGTACCCTACCACCGTTCCCCATCGCTGTCGGCGAGTAACCGATCCGGTAGTTTTCAGCTTTAAGAATCCAGTCACCCCCTATCCAAGGGGGTGAGGTGGGTTCTTGGGGTTTATGCTCAAAAGAATTAACTTTTCAGATATCCTCTTAGGCAAGTTTGGTGAAATCATCAGTTGGTGACTTCGTGATGAAAATAGGTGAGAAATTAATCTCACCTATTTTTTATCGGCACCATTCTGGAACAGCCACCCGCCTAAATTTGCTCATCCATCTGGGCTAGCGAGACAAGAGCAGGGTGGGGAGTGAGGGCCGGAGGATGAGGGGGATCGGAGCCAGGTTGGGGATTAGTGGATCGCGATGTTAAATTGTAAAGAAATGCAAATATAATTAAACTGATACAGAGTACTCATTCTCAAAGTCAATCGTATAGAGGTATTACCAATAGATGCGTGTAGCCATTGCAGGAGCAGGTTTAGCTGGACTAGCTTGTGCTAAATATTTATCAGATGCCGGACACACCCCCATCCTATTTGAAAGTCGGGATGTGCTGGGCGGTCTAGTTGCAGCGTGGCAAGATGAGGATGGTGATTGGTACGAAACTGGTCTCCACGCCTTCTTTGGGGCTTATCCTAACATGCTCCAATTGATGAACGAGTTGGGGATCGAAGACCACTTGCAATGGAAAGAACACGCCCTGATCTTTAATCAGCCAGAGAAGCCCGGTACTTACTCATATTTCAGCGTGCCAGACATCCCCGCACCGTTTAATGTAATTGTTTCGATTTTACGCAACAACGATATGCTCACTTGGGAGCAAAAAATTAAATTTGCCCTCGGTTTATGGCCAGCCGTCCTCCGGGGACGGCAATATGTCGAAGACATGGATAAGTATAGCTTGCTCGAATGGCTGCGCCGTCAGGGGATCGACGATCGAGTGAATTCGGATATTTTTGTTGCCGCCTCCAAAGCATTGACTTTTATCAATCCCGAAGATGTCTCGGCAACCATTCCATTGACAGCCATCAACAAGTTTCTCAAACAACGCTACGGCTCCAAAATCGCCTTTCTAGACGGGTCGCCGACCGAACGCTTGTGTCAGCCTATCGTGGAGCATTTTCAAGCCCGTGGTGGCGAAATTCGGATGGAACGACCTCTCAAACAAATCGTCCTCAATGCTGATGGTACGGTTAAGCATTTTGTGATGCGGGGACTAAATGGCGAGTCGGATGAAATCGTCGTGGCGGATGCTTATGTGTCGGCAATGCCAGTGGATGTCATCAAAACGCTAATGCCCGCACCGTGGCGGGAGATTGCCTTCTTTGAGAAGATGCAGGAATTGGAAGGTGTCCCAGTGATCAACCTGCATCTGTGGTTCGATCGCAAGTTAACCGACATCGATCATTTGCTATTCTCGCGATCGGATATTCTCAGTGTCTATGCCGATATGAGCGTAGCTTGTAAGGAGTATGAAGATCCAGATCGCTCGATGCTGGAATTGATTATCGCGCCAGCCAAAGACTGGATCGACAAATCCGATGAGGACATCATCGCCGCCACGATGACCGAACTAGAACGCTTGTTCCCACAGCATTTGACTGGCGATAATCCGGCAAAATTACGTAAATCAAAAGTCGTGAAGACACCTCGATCGGTATATACTGCCTCTCCAGGGCGACAAGAGTGCCGACCCACCCAATCAACTCCAATTGCCAATTTCTTTCTTGCGGGTAGTTATACACTGCAAGAGTATCTTGGGAGTATGGAAGGTGCCGTACTTTCTGGTAAGCTTGCAGCACGGGAGATCGCGAATTATCAGCCGACAGTAGCAAAACCATTAGCCACTGCAATTTAGCGGATGTGCGTAACTCCTTTGGAGCGGCTGTGCCAACGCCAACGCCTTTGTTTCCCGATGGTTCAGCGAAAAGTGCGTTCTTGGGGCGCGAGCTTTTGGGGGGAAGCTTCCCCCCAAAACGTCGCTTGTTTTCCCCGCTTGGGTGCGTTCCATCGCCCTCGAAACAAAGGCGGGACGAATTTCCGCAAATAAAGCACCTTTTCAAGACAGCGATCCAAATCACGCGGAGGTTCCCTCCGCAAAGCTCGCTCCCCTATTCCCGCACTTTTCGCTAGTCCCCATCCCCTATTCCTGTAAATGCTGCAACTGGAAAAGTCCCTACCGATCGTGACAATGCTAACATCGACCGAGGAATCATACGAACTCTGTCGCCAAATAACTGCCAAGTACGGCAAAACTTTTTATTTGGCAACATTACTGATGTCAGTCCCCAAACGGCGGGCGATTTGGGCAATTTATGCCTGGTGTCGCAACACCGATGAATTGGTCGATGGAGCAGATGCGGATGAAACTACTCCGGCGACACTCGATCGCTGGGAGCAACAGTTAGAAGACATGTTTAGGGGTAACCCAACCTCTAACTATGATGTAGCACTGGTTGATACGATCGCCAAATTTCCCGATTTGGAGATTCAACCATTTCGGGAGATGGTGACTGGGCAGCGAATGGATCTCCGCAAAAATCGCTATCAAAGTTTTGAAGAGTTGTCGCTCTACTGCTATCGAGTCGCCGGTACCGTCGGCTTGATGTCCAATGCGATCGTCGGGATCGATCCCCTCCAATTTACCGCACCGTGGAATTGCGATCGGGTGAGTATCCCAACGGAGGAAGCGGTAGCTTTGGGAATTGGCAAACAGTTGACAAATATTCTCCGGGATGTGGGTGAGGATGCCGAGCGCGGACGGATTTATTTACCACTCGATGAGCTGGCTTTATTTGGCTATACCGAACAAGATTTGATGAATCAGGTTGTCAATGATAATTGGCGGGCGTTGATGCGGTTCCAAATTCAACGCGCGCGTAAATATTATCAACAAGCCGAAAGCGGGATTAGTCTTCTCAGTCCCGACGTTCGCTGGCCGGTGTGGGCCGCTTTGCTACTATATCAGCAGATTCTAGACTCGATCGAGCGGAATGATTATGATGTGTTTACGCGCCGTGCTTATGTGAGCACGCCCAAAAAAATCTGGTGTTTACCTGGTTCGCTGATGCGATCGCAAGTTAGATAAGGATGTTCCTCGATCGATTCGGACACTTTAGCGCACTGGCGATCGTCATTATTTACAATCTAGTCGATCTTCATCAGTACTCCAGCTAAATTAAGTGGCTGATGCGCCCCGTATTCCTTGCTAAATGGGAATTTAGGTAAAATTTCGCACTTGCAGGTTTCGGAAAATTTGGCAATCGCATAATTATTTATCAAACTGTTTCGTAGAATGAGTAATACATTTAAAAAGTCAGACTTCGTGCTTAATCCTTACATGAAGAGTAATGACTTAATCGCAACATACCAGATTTTAAATACGATTGTTCCGTATGTATGTCTGTGGTTCTTGGCAGTTAAAGCAGCACAGATTTCCATATTGTTGCTACCGCCGATTATCATTTTAATGTCACTCTTTTCCGTGCGGTCTTTTTCATTAATGCACGATTGCGGTCATTATTCTTTATTTACCTCCAAAAAAGTTAATCGCTGCGTTGGTTTTTGCTTGGGTGTCATCAATGCCATCCCTCAATATTCTTGGTCGCGAGATCATGCCTATCACCACAAAACTAATGGGGATTGGGAGCGGTATCGCGGTGTTGCTGACTTTTTATCGACAGCCGAGTTTGCCCAGCTCGATGCCAAAGAGCGTCAAACTTATCAATTTATCCGCCAACCAATCATGGCGATTCCGGGTGGCTTTTTCTATCTAGCGATCGCGCCGAGAATGTCGCTCATCCTGGGGATTTACGATCTGATTCGCGATGTATTTTTCGATAAACAAGAACACCAACTGAAATTATCAGAAAGGATCGCCAATCATCAGTCCAAACAATGGCAGTCAAAAACTGAGTTTTGGGATGCGCTATTTAATAATATTTGCGTAATTGGTAGCTGGATTATCTTGAGCAATCTGCTTGGAGCCGGTTTTTTCTTGAGTGTTTATTCGCTCGTGTTAACCCTTTCCGCCGTGATCTTTATTTGGGTGTTCTTCGTCCAGCATATTTTTAAAGGTTCCTATGCTCACAAAACAGCCGGTTGGGATTATCTAAGTGGTGCGATCGAAGGTAGCAGTTATTTAGAGCTACCGCCAATCCTCAATTGGTTTACGGCTGATATTGGCTATCACAATATCCACCATCTCTCCGAACGAATTCCCAACTATCAGCTTGCAGCCTGTCATCATCAGAATCTGCACTTACTGGTAAATGTGAAAACATTACGAATGAGCGATATGCTCGACTGTGCCAACTATATCTTGTGGGATGCTGACTCAGATCGGTTGATCTCGATCGAATCTTTCCGTCACAACGAGCTTCAAGCTACTGCTGCAAAATTAGATCGAACCCCAGTCATGGCGATCGATCTAAAATAAGGTATTGAGACTGGATATCGATGAACATACTATTTTTGACACTCGGTGTGGTGGCGACCCTGCTAGTCGCTGGAATTGGATTATATTTGATGACGGCGCGTCCCTATCAATCGGCCAATTCCGTGGCTACTTCCTACGATGAATGGACGCAAGATGGAATTTTAGAATTTTACTGGGGCGAACATATTCACTTAGGTCATTATGGTTCGCCACCACGCGCCAAAGATTTCTTGGGGGCTAAAGCTGATTTTGTCCATGAAATGGTGCGCTGGGGTGGTTTAGACAGATTACCCACTGGTACTACCGTGCTCGATGTGGGTTGTGGGATTGGGGGTAGCAGTCGCATTTTAGGTCGAGAGTATGGCTTTGATGTCACTGGGATTACGATTAGTCCCGGACAAGTGCAGCGCGCCCAGCAACTAACACCACCGGAATTAAGTGTCCGGTTTCAGGTAGATGATGCGATGGCACTGTCCTTTCCCGATGCTAGTTTCGATGTGGTATGGTCGATCGAGGCTGGTCCACACATGCCAGATAAGGCGGTCTTTGCGAGGGAATTGCTCCGCGTACTCAAGCCAGGTGGCGTGCTCGTGGTTGCAGATTGGAATCAACGCGACGACCGTCAAGTGCCGCTAAATTGGTGGGAAAAACCCGTGATGCAACAACTCCTCGATCAGTGGTCGCACCCGGCGTTCTCTAGTATCGAAGGCTTTTCAGAGCTATTGGCAGCTACCGGCTATGTGGAGGGCAGTGTCGATACCGCAGATTGGACAGAGCAAACGTTACCATCTTGGTTGGATTCCATCTGGCAGGGGATTGCTCGTCCTCGGGGATTGGTGAGTTTTGGAGTGGCGGGATTTATTAAATCCTTGCGGGAGGTACCGACGATTTTACTGATGCGCTTGGCGTTTGGGCAAGGTTTATGTCGATTTGGGATGTTTCGGGCGGTGCGTTCGGAGCAGCAATCGCCACAATTATCGAGCCGCACTAACCAAGTGACAGTAGCCGGATCTAGCAGTCGATCCTAGCGATGGCAGTCGGATCTTCCTCATCGATGTTGAGAATCGCCCAAAAAAGCCCCAACTGATTAAAGAAGTTAGGGCTTTTTTGGGTAGATTTGCGATCTTTTTAGCTATGAGTACGATACCAATCGATCGTATTTTTCAAACCTTCTTCAATTTTGACTTGGGCGGTAAATCCAAAAAACTCTTCAGCTTTTTGGGTATCTAAACAACGACGAGGTTGACCGTTTGGTTTATCAGTTTGCCAGACAATTTCGCCTTGGTAATCCATCAGTTTACAGATTAAAGTAATCAGATTTTTAATCGTAATCTCATAGTTAGTACCCAAATTGACGGGATCTGCGCGATCGAAATCCGTCGTCGCGATCGCAATCCCTCTTGCCGCATCATCTACATAAATAAATTCTCGGCTGGGACTACCATCACCCCACACTTGAATCTGTTTATCTCCAGCAATTTGAGCTTCATGTACCTTCCGAATTAAGGCTGGAATCACATGGGAACTTTCAGGTTTAAAATTGTCCGCAGGCCCATATAAATTCACAGGTAACAGATAAATGCCATTGAATCCATACTGCTGACGATAGGATTGTAACTGCACCAGGAGAGCCTTTTTAGCTACACCATAAGGAGCATTAGTTTCTTCTGGATAACCATTCCAGATATCTTCTTCTTTGAATGGTACGGGCGTGAATTTTGGATAGGCACAAATCGTCCCGACGCAGACAAATTTACCTACTCCTGCTTGATAAGCAGCATGGATCAACTGAGTACCCATCATCAAATTATCGTAAAATAATTCGGCTGGTTTGAGTTGATTTAAACCAATCCCCCCAACGTGTGCGGCAAGGTGAACGATGACATCTTGGTTTTTGACTGCTTGATGGCAGTTTTCCAGCACCCGCAAATCACAATCGGCAGATCTGGGAACGGTAATCTTATCGGGATTGGCACCTTGAGCCTGAAGCTGTTTGATTACCTGTTGTCCGAGGAATCCGGCACCGCCAGTAACAAGAATACGCTTGGTGGATAGATCTAAATTTGTCATAAATTCTGCGATTGTTGGTGTCGAAATTTTACCGCTGGATGTAGGCACTCAGTAAGGGTAAATAAATATCCTGAGCACCAAGATAACTTGAAACCAAAATGCTAGGCACTGCCTAGCATCCATCTTACGACTTATGACTTACTCCAGATGACTGACAACTAACGATCGGGGTCGATTTCAATCATGCATAGTTGCTAATGCTTGACGGACGATCGCCACATCGGGTAAGACTTCTTTACCGTGATAATTCGGTGATTTGATCCCGAGGGCGTGGAGATCGGTATCGACCATCAGATGGACTAATTCCGTGAAGGTGACTGATGGTTTCCAACCGAGTTTGGTTTGGGCTTTAGTGGGATCGCCAATCAATAATTCGACTTCAGCAGGGCGCAAGTACCGAGAGTCAAATTCAACATAATCTTTCCAGTTAAGATTGACATAATCAAAGGCAATAGTCAAAAATTCATGAATGGCATGAGTTTCGCCTGTCGCGATCACATAATCATCTGGTTGCTCTTGTTGCAACATCATCCACATGGCGACGACATAATCTTTGGCGTAACCCCAATCACGTTTGGATTCGAGATTACCTAGATAGAGTTTATCTTGTTGCTTTGCCATAATCCGGGCGATCGCACGGGTAATTTTGCGGGTAACGAAGGTTTCGCCCCGGCGCGGTGATTCGTGATTGAATAAAATCCCGTTACAGCCAAAGATATTATATGATTCGCGGTAGTTGATGGTTTGCCAGTGTGCGAATAGCTTGCCACAAGCATAAGGGCTGCGAGGATAGAAGGGGGTTGTTTCCGATTGGGGGACTTCTTGGACTAAGCCATACATCTCCGATGAGCCAGCTTGGTAATAGCGGACTTGAAGTTTGGTGCGGAGTTCGTAGTCGCGGATGGCTTCGAGCAAGCGGAGTGCGCCCATCGCGACAGTATCGACGGTATATTCAGGGGCATCGAAACTCACGCGGACGTGAGACTGTGCGCCTAAGTTATAAACTTCGTGCGGCTTGGTGAGTTCTAATAAGCGGCGGAGAGTCACGCCATCGGCTAAGTCACCATAGTGGAGAAACAGTTTTGCGCCCGGTGTATGGGGGTCTTGATACAGATGTTCGATCCGATCGGTATTGAAGGTTGATGTCCGCCGAATGATACCGTGAACTTCGTAGCCTTTGTCAAGTAGCAGTTCGGCTAAATAAGAGCCATCCTGTCCGGTGATGCCGGTAATTAATGCACGTTTTGTTTCTGTCATGTTGGCAGCTATCAATTATCAGTTAAATCAGGGTCTAAGTTCCCCATCATCATATATCCGAATTGCGATCGCCGACTACCAGTTTTACTAGTCGCCTTCGCTAGTGTTAGTATGCCCCATTATTTCTGGGCACGATCGTCAGTAACACGGTTTTAATGACGATCCGGATGTCTAGCCAGAAGTTCCGGCGTTTGACATAGCTAACGTCGATCCGAATTCGCTGGGCATAAGGGATATTGTTGCGACCGGAAACTTGCCACAAGCCAGTAATTCCTGGTCTAATTGTCAATACTCGATCGATCTGAGTGCCATACCGCTCGATTTCTTCAGGTACGAGTGGACGCGGCCCCACGATACTCATTTCGCCTTTGAGCACGTTGATAAACTGC
>JBBRVB010000034.1:0-18298 GCA_038247275.1 Chroococcales cyanobacterium | reverse complement strand
TCATCAGGTTGAATTTTAACAACCTCATTTACAGCTTGCAGATATAACTCTACTTGCTCGATCGTGATTTGAACACCTTGGGGCTTACCTGTAGAGCCAGAGGTGTACATAATATAAGCAAGATTAGCTGGAGTTGTCGGGGCTGCGGTGACTTCACTGGCTGTAGCGACTTGAGTCCATTGTGTATCGAGTAATAGTAAATTTATGTCTGGATTGGTAATGTCTGCGGCCAAATGGCTTTGGGTTAAGATCAGTCGTAATTTTGTTTCGGCAATAATCGCTGCTAATCGATCTTGTGGATAAGCTGGATCTAGAGGTACATAAGCTCCACCAGCTTTGAGAACTGCCAAAATAGCGATCGCGGTTTCGACAGATCGTTCTGTATAAATTCCAACTAAAAAATCTGGTTTTACGCCTTGCTCGCGGAGATAGTTGGCTAGCAGATCGACGCGACTATTTAGTTGCTGATATGTTAACTTGGCGATCGCGTCCTCAATCGCGATCGACTCTGGGTTTCGATCCGAATGTGCTTGCAAAAGTTGACAAATTGACATTTGCTATGCTGGTATGTAATCAAAGTAGTGAAATCATAAAACGTTTACTACAAATTATCAACAGTATTGGATGTAATTAAGCCAATTGACCAATCAATGACGACCGATTGCTAATTTGCCGAATGAGTATTTCAATGAGAATGTCGATCGGTGGCGATCGAATCTAATGTCGCAAACCTGGCTCTGATACTGGTACAGCAACGATCGGATCGGTAGATATCGGCGGAGCTGGTTCCCACAGACTCAGGAGAATGGCATTACTACTATTGCCGACCACATTGAGTACCGTTTTGAAACCATCAGTCAACCGATCGATCCCGGCGACAATCGCGATCCCTTCCAATGGCAACCCCGCAGCCGACAGTACCGTTGCCATCGTGATCAGTGCCGAACCAGGAACGCCAGGAGTACTAAATGAAACTAAAAAACTACTCAGCCCGATCGTCAATAATAACGATGGTGTCAACGGGACATGGTAAATCTGGGCGATGAAGATGGCATTAAAACCTTGTAAAATTGTTGCCCCATCGCGTTTTAGAGCCGTACCCAATGGGATTGCAAAACTGGCAATTTCCGAGCGCAATCCATAGCCTTCTTGCATATTTTGTAATACCATCGGCAATACAGCATTGGAGCTAGCAGTCCCAAATCCCAAAAAGAAGGCAGGCATCAGACTCCGAAAGAATTTACCAGGTTCGGCTTTGAGTAAAGTCAATACCACCAGATAAAATCCCGCCATGATCGCAGAGGCAATCAGCAGCCCCAATACATACCAAGACAACCGCACGACTAGCCCCAAACCTTGCCTCGCAATCGTCGAACTAATCAGCGCAAATACGCCCACTGGTGCGGCAGATAAGATGACTGAGAGCACATTTTCACTGATAACATAAATACTCTCCAACAACTCCACAAAGGGCTTGGCGGGGACTGGTGCCATTTGAATGCCAGTGCCGAGTAAAGCCGCCGAGAAAATAATTTGCAGCAAATTACCACTACTGAGCGCGCCGAGTGGATTGGTAGGAATCAAACTGACTAACCAATCGATCGAGTTTGGAGCTGAATTCCCCACCGTTGCGGCTGGCATCACAAATCCCGTCACCCCCGCCCCAGGCTCTAAACATAGTGCCACTGCCATGCCGATACACAACGAGATCAAACTTGTCACTACATAGCAAGTCATCAGCTTCAACACGTATCTGCCCACTTGTCCCGTTCCCTGAATTCGGTTCAAACCCAAAATCAACGAAGAAAAAATCAACGGCACCACTACAAATTGAATGATCCGTAAAAATCCCGCCCCAATCGGTGCTAGTAAATATCGATCCAACGGCTCGATCGCCAACGGAAATGTAGTATTTAAGACAGTCCCAAACGCCATGCCAACGGCAAGAGCTGTGAGGATCAGTGAAGACAGATTCATAATAGGGATTGGGCTTTAGGCTTTAGGGATTAGGCTCGAAAAAAGTGCGATCGATGGTTCTTGAAGTTGTGAAGTTCTAACGTGATGATTTTTTCAGAAAAGATACCAATCAAAACTTAACACAAAAATTAATAATGCCCGATCCCAACTTACCCAACACCTAAAGTCTGAAGCCTAAAGCCTAAATTCAGACATTCGATCGTTGTTATTTACGCAAGTCTCATGCTTAACTGATCGAAACCATTACAACTAACAGGAAGATTCACTGTGCTAGCCAGAGTTTGGAGCGCGACAATAATTGGGATCGATGCGGTAAAAGTGGGTGTCGAAGTTGATGTCGCCAATGGCTTGCCAGGAATTACCGTCGTCGGCTTGCCCGATGTCGCGGTGCAAGAAAGCAAAGAGCGCGTCAAAACAGCGATTAAAAATGCGGGTTCCGCCTATCCCGTCCGACGGATTGTCATCAACCTCACGCCCGCAGACCTCCGCAAGGAGGGGCCGAGCTTCGATCTGCCCATCTGCGTGGGCATCTTAGCCGCTTCAGACCAAGTAAACGGGGAGCTGTTGGGGGACTACCTATTTTTGGGCGAACTGTCCTTAGACGGCAGTTTACGCGCAGTTGCGGGGGTACTGTCGATCGCGGCGGCCGCCCAGCGGATGGGCATTACCGGCTTGGTAGTCCCAGCAGCGAATGCTTATGAAGCAGCGGTCGTTCAAGGTTTGAATGTCTATGGCTTAAACGATCTCGCTGAAGTCGCGGCTTTCCTCAATCATCCCGAACAATTTGAGCCAGTCAAAGTCGATGTCACCCAGAAATTAGCCCAACCCCAGCTCGGTTGTGCCGATCTCCACGATGTCAAAGGTCAATCCAACGCCCGTCGCGCCCTTGAAATCGCCGCAGCCGGGGGACACAATCTGATTTTTGTCGGTCCCCCAGGTAGTGGGAAAACAATGCTCGCGCGGCGGTTGCCGGGAATTCTCCCGCCCTTGAGCTTTGCCGAAGCCCTGGAAGTCACCCAAATTCACTCTGTCGCGGGCTTACTCAAAGAACGTGGTACGCTAGTATGCGACAGGCCTTACCGCAGTCCTCACCACTCGGCATCAGGGCCGGCGTTGGTCGGTGGCGGTACTTTTCCACGTCCTGGCGAAATCTCCCTCGCCCATCGTGGCGTATTATTTCTCGATGAATTAACCGAATTCAAACGCGATGTCCTCGAATTCTTGCGCCAACCCCTAGAAGACGGACACGTCACCATCTCCCGCACCCGCCAATCTGTCTCCTTTCCCGCCCAATTTACCCTGGTTGCCAGTACCAACCCTTGTCCCTGCGGCTACTATGGAGATACGATCCAAGCTTGCACCTGTAATCCCCGCCAGCGCGAGAATTATTGGGCAAAGCTCTCCGGCCCCCTGATGGATCGCATCGACCTCCAGGTGGCGGTAAATCGCCTCAAACCAGAAGAGATTACCAATCGACCGACCGGCGAAAATTCTGCCACAGTGCGCCCCCGCGTCCAAGCCGCCCGCGACAGAGCGAGTAAGCGGTTTGAGTCAGTACCCAGTATTGTCTGCAATGCCCAAATGCAAAGTCGAGAACTGCGAGCCTGGTGCCCACTCGACGATAATAGTCGCCAACTTTTAGAAACCGCCATTCGCAAACTCGGACTCTCAGCTAGAGCCAGCGATCGCATCATCAAAGTCGCCCGGACGATTGCCGATCTCGCAGATGCCGAAGCCATCGAACCCACCCATATCGCCGAAGCCATCCAATACCGGACGATCGATCGAATGCAATAATTTTGGAGATGGTAGAGGGTGGATAAATGGGTGACGTTGCCGATTGGAAATACGACCTAAAACTTGGCAATCTTTTACCCCATTACCCAGCTCGATAGTTTCACTACTACTTCAGGTAAATAGATTGAGGTAGACTAATCCCTAATCCCCAATTCCTAACTGATGACTAACCAAAACCCCGCAGTACCCCAGTCCCCCCAAAGTGGTAGCAGTTTCGATCGAGATCGCGACATCCTCGCCAAAGTCAACGCTCATGCAGATCGATCGATGGATCGACTCTTTGCCGATATCGACGAACTGCTCGGCGACGATCTCACAAATGACCCCAATTCCGCGCCAACTCAGCACAGTCCCTACGCTACCGAGCAATATCCACAGTTACAACAGCCGATTGACCCACCCCAACGATCGCTTAGTGCTGGCGCAGACACCCCAAGTGAGCAGCCGACTACCACTGCCAAACCCAAACGCACCATGCCACTCTGGATCAAAGCATTCTTAGGCATTGGTGTCACTGCGGTCGCGGCTGGTGGTCTGCTCACCTGGCTGGTAAACGAGCGGAAAATCACGCTGCCCCAAATCGATACTAGTTGGCTGCCCTCCCAATCTCAGCAAGTGTCGCCACAAGATGCCAAATTTGCTGACTATATGCGTAAATCCCTCGCCAAAATCGAAGCTACGACTCAAGCCGCCTTAGCTACCAACAATAATACCCCCACTCCCGCCGCGACGATGATTGCGCCAGCCCCAACAACAGCAACTCCCGCCGCCCCGGTCGCCACCACTCCCACCAGCACAATTGTTACTGCGACCACTCCTGTTACCCCGACGGCTATTAAGCCCAAGATTGCCCTCATCAAAACGCTCCCCAAAGGCAGCCGTCCAAGTGCGATCTTTGAGATCGATCGCCAAAGTAAAACAGTCAACGTCGGACAAACCATCGGTAAAAGTAATTGGTCTTTGGTATCTGTCACTAAATCTGAAATTACAATTAAAAGAAAAGGCGGCGAAATTCGATCGGTTGATGTCGGTCAGAAATTTTAGGCTTTAGGCTTTAGGCTTTAGGTATTGAGGCTATAGGCTTTAGGTTTTAGGTTTTGGGCTTTGGGATGGAAGGCATGAGTGATTACCCATTACCTATTACCCATCACCCATCACCCATTACCCATTACCCATTACCCATTACCCCTTACCCCTTACCCATTACCCCTACCCTCTACCCCCTAAACCATGGGATTACTCGAAGACATGAAACGGTTTCTGGAAAGTCAGATCGATGACTTTCTGAGCAAAAATCCGCACCTGGAACTACAGGTAATCGGCGAACAACTCGCTCAACAAGAGACTGATACGATCGATCTAATTGTGGACTTGCAATCCCAAGAAAACCGCACCGAGCAAGAGATCCTCAATACAGCTCAAGAAATCAAAAACTGGTACGATCGCGTCCAGAAAGCCACCGCCGCCGGACGCGCAGATCTCGCCACCGCTGCCCAAGATCGCGTCAATGCCCTCCTCCCCCAAGGAAACCAGCTCTGGGGCAAAATGAAAGGATTGAAAGAGCGGATCGCCCAAGCCCAAACCCTATTACAAACCATTAAAACTCGGCGGGTCGAAGTCAAAGCCAAAACCGCTGCCGCTCAAGCTGCTCGCGCCCAAGCAGCCGCCAGTGACCCAACTAGCAGTTGGGGATCGGTAAATAATTATACAAACGACAGCAAATTTGCCGATCCCCTCGATGCTCAATTTCGGCGGTGGGAGGCTGATGAGGAACTAGAAAAGCTCAAACGAAATTTAGGCAAATAGGCTGATTCTTAAATGAATCTTTAGATCTGAGTAGTGTAGTCTGATAATATTACTAACAGAAGGTAGCTAGTGCATCCCGATTGAGATGTTGTTGCCAATCGAGTCTATACCATTGCCTACGCTTTAACTATCAAAGATCGCTAGGCAGCGATAGATGTTGTTTAGAAATATCATCATGCTTAAAGCCCAAATTTTAAAGAAGTCTCATATTGGCGATGCGATCGCTGGCATCGTCACGGTATTTGGGATTGATATCCTGATTATTTTTATCTCGTTATTACTCAATACATTCTCACCAGTGTTCATGTCGGTAGTCTTCTCAATTGGTGCAATCCAATTAATTTACATTTTACCGCTATTGCGGTGGTCGGTTAAACGACGAATTAAGGGATTTAGCAAAGGCTTGTTACTAGGCGCAATGGCAATTGCAGCCTTAAACGTTGGTTGCTTTTTAGTCACGTTTAAGTTTTTCAGTAGCGGTGCAAGATGAAAATTAGTTGACAGTTGACAGTTGACAGTTAATTATCAAAAGCGATTTTTAGGTATTCGGCTTCGGTGATGAGATCGGTGATATTTGAGACGCGATCGGGGAATAAAATACCGTCTAAATGATCGAGTTCGTGTTGAAAGATTCGGGCGACAAAATCAGTTAATTCTTGGCGGATTAGCTCTCCATGTTGGGTAAAATGTTTGACCTCGATCGCCCGATCGCGCATGACCAAACCGCGAGTTGCTGGCACGCTCAGACACCCTTCCCAGCCAGCAACTAGTTCCCCAGATCGATCGACGATCTCAGGATTAATCATCGCCGTGGGTACCATCGTGGGGGCGTGAGGATGGCGTGGACTCGGACGCGAAGCAATAATAAATAACCGCACGGACTCAGCAACTTGGGGAGCCGCAATACCGACACCATTTGCCGCCTCACAAGTAGCCATCAAATCCGCGATCGTCTCATCAAGTTGCGGATCGGTAATATTAGTAATTATCACCGCTTGTTGACGTAAAATCGGGCTGCCAATTTCCGAAATCTGAAGAATTTTACTCATGTATAGTTGGGAGATGGGAGTGGGGAGTGGGGAGTGGGGAGAAAATACAAATGTGACGAGATCGAACTGCGGCATCACAGAGACCCAAAATCATTACCTCCGATCTCCCATCTCCCCTCCCCTCTCAATTTACTAATCGTGGACAATCTTCACTGATAGCATTTTATCGCTACCTTTAATCGCATTGACGACATCCATATCTTCGGTTTTACCAAAAACAGTATGCACACCGTCTAAATGTGACTGAGGAGAATGACAGATAAAGAACTGACTACCACCAGTATTTTTACCTGCATGAGCCATTGAGAGACTTCCTGCTTGGTGTTTGTTGGGATTGATTTCACAATTGATTTTGTAGCCGGGACCGCCGGTACCCGTACCTTGAGGGCAACCACCTTGGATCATGAAATTGGGAATGACGCGGTGAAAAGTTAACCCATCATAAAAACCTTTCTCTGCCAAATCGACAAAGTTCTTGACTGTGTTGGGAGCATCAGCATCAAAAAACTGGATATTGATGGTTCCTTTTGCGGTTTCGATAATTGCACGAGTCATAGCGATTTGGGATTGAATGATTAGCTAGACTATTTTAGCGCAGTTTGAAAGTGGGTTTTCCTAAAACCGGTTAGTGAGCGATCGCCTGCTGTCAGCACACCCAAAGCCCAGAGCCTCAATACCTAAAACCCAAAGCCTAAAGCCTAACTTACCTGTACAATGAATAATTGAGAAAAGAGTCGGTGAGGTGGTTGCGAGTTCGCCAGTCGAATTCGAGGAAAGTCCGGGCTTCCCAAAGACCAAACTTGCTGGGTAATTCCCAGTGCGAGCGATCGTGAGGATAGTGCCACAGAAAAATACCGCCTTTAAGAAGTGGACAGTGGACAGTGGATAGTGGATAGCAAAAAAACTATTCACTATCCACTATCCACTATTCACTTACCCAGAGGTAAGGGTGCAAAGGTGCGGTAAGAGCGCACCAGCAGTATCGAGAGGTACTGGCTCGGTAAACCCCGGTTGGAAGCAAGGCAGGAGCGATGGTTGGTCTTTTCCCTGTTCCGTTGAGATCCGCTTGAGGTACTTGGTAACAAACTACCCAGATAGATAACCACCGTCTCGCAAGAGATAACAGAACCCGGCTTACTTCCGACTCTTTTCTCTATTTTTTGAACGAGTAAAACTACTGATGCACCCACGGCGACAACAAGAATTAGGGAAATTGATGATTCGGTTGGGATTGCCGGGAGATACTCAGATCGATTGGGCGTTGCTGGACATTGCGTTGACGCATCCGACAGTGGGAGTGCCTAATTACGAACAGTTAGAATTCATCGGTGATTCGGTGGTGCGGTTAGCTGCTTCCGAATTTTTGTGGGAAACTTATCCCGATAAGTCGGTGGGTGATTTTTCGGCGATTCGGAAGGTATTGGTGAGCGATCGAATTTTGGCGCAATTAGCCGATGGGTATGGATTCGATCGCTATCTCACTTTGGCGGCTTCGGCGGTTGGCGATCCTTCGGGACGCATATCGCGGCTGGCTGATGCCTTTGAAGCGGTACTCGCCGCGCTGTATCTAACGACGAATAATCTCAAATTAGTCCGTCCTTGGCTCGATCCGCATTTTCAGCAATTAGCGACCGAAATTCTCCAAGATCCCGCGCGTCAAAATTATAAGGACGCGCTCCAAGAATGGACGCAAGCGCACTACAAAGCTTTACCAGAATACCGCGTCTATGAAGATCCGATCAAACTAGACAGGTTCAAACGCTTTATCGCCGAAGTCTGGTTTCGAGATCGACATCTGGGCACAGGTACGGGACAATCCAAGAAAGCCGCAGAACAAGCTGCTGCTAAAGTTGCCTTTACACAGGTAATGGAGCAGAAATCTTGATTTGCTTTTTAGCAAGTGCTGTCAACTGTCAACTGTCAACTGTCAACTGAATGAAGAGAGGATCATTGTCATCCCTTTTTGGACTGCTGGACGCTGTTGCACTACTTCAAACCAGCGTTTGAGATGCGGGTATGCGTCTAAAGTCAGATCCAGATGCTCATAGTTGGCAATCCAGGGAAATGTAGCGATATCGGCGATCGAGTAATCCCTTGCAAGATACTCGTGCTGTGCTAACTGTCGATCGAGTACCCCATACAATCGTAATGTTTCTTGTTGGTACCGATCGATCGCATAAGGGATTTGTTCGGGTAGATGCTTAAAGTGCCCCAATTGTCCGAACATCGGGCCGATACTACCTATTTGCAACATCAACCATTCCAGCACTTGAAACCGCTCTTTCTTGGTAGTTGGTAACAGTTTATCAGTCTTTTCGGCAAGGTAAATCAAGATCGCGGCTGACTCAAAAATGGTCAATCCTGCCTCTGAATCTACCATTGCGGGAATTTTGCTATTGGGATTGATGGCGACATACTCTGGCGTGAATTGCTCGCCTTTGCTAATATCGATCGCCTGAATCTTATAGGGAAGACCGATTTCTTCCAACATGATGAGCGGTTTGCGGCCATTCGGCGTGGTGAATGTATAAAGGTCGATCGTCATGATGTTTGCTCCTTGAGTAATTCGATTCTCCTACGGAGAGGCTACGCCAACGAGAATCAGTTCAGGTATTTACCAACCCCAGTTCTATTCTAACGCCCGGATTCAGTCCGATAAATCCTGCTGCTCAATCCTTAAACCCGATCTCCTTTACCAAACAGTAAGGGTTTAGAGCCTCCTGCCTCAAGGTGCGATAGTTGTTGAGGGGGAGTTTAAATCTCCCCCTCAACAACTTCGCTCTCTTGAAAAGGTGCTTCACACCCCAAGAACGCACTTTTCACTGTCAACTGTTTACGCTCAGGACTATCTATTTGTAGGATCGATCGAGTACAATAATAAATTGTGTCTAAACATACTTATTCCAATGCCAAAACTCAAAAGCCGCAAAGCAGCAGCGAAGCGTTTTCGCGCTAGTGGCACTGGTAAAATCATGCGCCGTAAGGCATTCAAGAGCCACCTGCTCGAACACAAAAATGCCGATCGTCGTCGGAGCCTATCCAAGGCAACTGTGGTTGACGAGACGGATGTGCTCAGAGTACGCGGGATGCTCCCCTACTTGTAACGATCCACCTGGACAAGTACAGTAGTTCACAACTGGTAGCTTGAGGACTGAGGTAGCAAATAACTACCGATAATGCCGTAGAGCAATTTTAATCACCAACTCACCTAATTTAAACTATGACTCGGGTAAAGCGCGGTAACGTGGCGCGGAAGCACCGCAACAAGATTCTCAAGTTAGCCAAAGGCTTTAGAGGTGCTCACTCTAAGCTGTATCGGATTGCTAACCAACAAGTAATGAAGGCATTACGGAATGCCTATCGCGATCGGAAGAAGAAAAAACGCGATTTCCGTCGCTTATGGATCGCGCGGATCAATGCAGCTTCTCGCCAACATGGGATGAGCTACAGCCAATTGATCGGCAACATGAAAAAAGCTGACATCCAGCTTAATCGCAAGATGCTCGCTCAAATCGCGATCCTCGATCCCGCTAGCTTCGAGCAAGTAGTCAAACTCGCCGCAGCCGCAGCAAAATAAATTGAGATCTGTAGGTTGGGTAGCAGCCCGCGAAACCCAACATGCTGATCCAGTAGGATGTGCATGTGTTGGGTTTCGAGGCTTAACCCAACCTATAATGATTAATTAGGTATGAAGAATAGATTTAAATTGCACCGATTCAAATATTTATTCTTCACATTATTATCGATCGCGAGTATCGATCTATTCCAGTCTACAGCTCAAGCGGGAACGCTCAAAGAAATTCAGCAACGCCGACAATTAATCGTTGCAGTCAAAGATAATTTACCACTATTAGGCTTTCGAGATCGATCGGGAAATTTACAGGGCTTGGAAATCGATATCGCCCGGAAATTAGCCACCGAAATCTTTAATAATCCAGATGCAGTCAAACTGGTACCAGTCACCAATCAAGATCGGCTCAAAGTTGCGATCGATGGTACTGTAGATCTGACAATTGCACGAGTCACAATTACAGCCACTCGATCGCGAGTAGTTGATTTTAGTCGGCGTTATTATCTCGATGGTACGGGGATAATCACCAATCGATCGAGCATCACTAAAAATAGCGATCTAGTTGGTAAAAAAGTCGCCGTTCTCAATAATTCTACCACGATCGCTTCGGTGCAATACATCATCCCCAAAGCACAATTAGTCGGTGTCAATAGCTATCGCCAAGCCCAGCAATTACTCGCCACAGGTAAAGTTGTCGCCATCGCCGCAGATCGGAGCCTCCTGATTGGCTGGAGTAAAACCGCACCAAATTATTATCTCTTACCCGATAAATTATCCACCGAAGCCCTGGGCATTGTTATCCCCAAAGGGTTACAATACGATTCATTGCGGCAATTAGTCGATCGGTCGATCGAGCGTTGGCAAGCCGATGGCTGGCTTCAACAAAGGATTCAGTATTGGGGATTGCAGTAAGTGGAGACGGGGGAACCGATCGTATTCCCTAAAGCCTAAAGCCTAAAGCCTAACCCCTAATCCCTATCCACTAATCCTAGTTAATTGTTATCAAGCCTAAGACACGTAAGTTAGCAGTCAAGTTATCATAGATAGTCAGGTATTGAGTACCTAGCGGATCGAATCGCGAGAGATCGCCCCTAGCAACTGCTTTCACTAGTCACCACCCACTACTTAACGATGGACTTTTCAGATAAAAATTTACTCACCGTTTACCTAGCCGCATTTCTACTACTATTGAGTGTTGCAGCATTCTTTGTCCTCAGACAAATTCTGAAGACACAGAAAATTGAAAACGCACTCAATCGATTAGAAAAGAAACTAAAAAGCGAACGCGGCACGATTCCAGAATATTACGAATTAGGTAGTATCTATCTGGAGAAAAAAATGTTCATTCAGGCAATTATGATGTTTAAAAAAGCCATCAAGCTTGAAGATGACGCGAGTCCAGATATGGCTCCGGTATATAATGCACTCGGTTATGCCTATTTTGGACAAGAACAGTACGATCTAGCAATTCGTCAGTACAAAGAGGCGATTAAACTCGAACCAGAATATGTGATGGCGATGAATAATCTGGGACATGCTTACGAACAAAAAAAGATGCTATCTCAAGCTTTGGATCTCTATGAGCAAGCTGTGAAGCTGGAACCTGAAAATGAAACTGCCAAACGCCGAAGTGAGTCGCTACGTCGTCGCTTAGTTGTGAGCAGCAAATAATTATTGACTATTCATTATTAATTAATGATGAACATCCGAGTGTAAGATTGAGACGATCGATATTTGTGGAGATGGAGAAGTTGAGAGTGTCGGATTTATTAACAGGGAAAGTCGCGATCGTCACAGGTGCATCTAGAGGGATCGGTCGCGCGATCGCGTTAGAATTGGCAAGCGTGGGAGCTAAAGTAGCCGTTAATTATGCTAGTTCTAGTGGTGCTGCGGATGAATTAGTCGCTCAGATTGTCGGTAGTGGTGGCGAAGCGATATCGATTGGTGCGGATGTCTCCAAAGCCGAGCAAATTGACGCGCTCGTGAGTACCGTGATGGACAAATGGGGACGAGTTGATGTCCTAGTTAATAATGCCGGAATTACCCGCGATACACTGCTATTGCGGATGAAAATCGAGGATTGGCAAGCAGTCATCGATACCAATCTCACCGGCGTATTTTCCTGCACCCGCGCGGTAAGTAAAATCATGCTCAAACAAAAGTCCGGCAGAATTATTAATATCGCCTCAGTTGCGGGACAAATGGGCAATCCAGGGCAAGCAAACTACAGCGCGTCCAAAGCTGGGGTAATCGGCTTTACCAAGACGGTAGCCAAGGAATTATCGAGTCGCGGGATTACTGTCAATGCGGTAGCACCAGGTTTTATCGCCACAGATATGACAAACGATCTCAAGGCGGAAGGGATTTTACAATTCATTCCCCTGGGTAGATACGGACAACCTGAAGAAGTGGCGGGTATGGTGAGATTTTTAGCCGCAGATCCGGCGGCGGCATATATTACGGGGCAAACGTTTAATGTTGATGGTGGGATGGTAATGGCATAAGTTACGATTCGATTAGTAATAATCGATCGACAGTATTGTGAAGGAAGTATTGGGTAATCGGGTTAATTCCACTAAAATTACTATAGTCTCGATCGCATATAAGTACGAACTTACTTGAAATTTAGCTATTAACCGTTGGGAGAAAAAATTGGTTTCTACATCTAATTTGAAAACTACAAGATCGGCAGAAATATTTGCAGCAGCTCAGAAACTGATGCCGGGTGGGGTCAATTCTCCCGTGCGAGCATTCAAGTCTGTCGGTGGTCAGCCCATTGTATTCGATCGCGTCAAAGATGCCTATATCTGGGACGTAGACGGCAATCAGTACATCGACTATGTGGGCAGTTGGGGGCCAGCAATCTGCGGACATGCCAACCCCGAAGTAATTGCCGCCTTACACGCCGTCCTCGAAAAAGGAACGAGTTTTGGTGCGCCCTGCTACCTCGAAAACGTCCTCGCAGAGATGGTAATTAATGCCGTTCCGAGCGTGGAAATGGTGAGATTTGTCAATTCCGGCACTGAAGCATGTATGGCTGTCCTACGGCTGATGCGCGCCTTCACCGGACGCGATAAAATTATCAAATTTGAAGGTTGTTATCACGGACATGCAGACATGTTCTTAGTCAAGGCTGGCTCTGGTGTTGCTACACTCGGTTTGCCCGATTCCCCTGGTGTCCCCAAATCGACTACGGCTGATACACTCACGGCACCTTACAACGATTTGGAAGCTGTCAAAGCTCTATTTGCTGCCAATCCTGACAGTATTTCCGGCGTAATTCTAGAACCGATTGTGGGGAATGCTGGTTTCATCGTCCCCGATGCGGGTTTCCTGGAAGGCTTGAGATTAATTACTCAGGAATATGGCGCACTATTGGTTTTCGACGAAGTGATGACTGGCTTCCGCATCTCCTACGGTGGAGTCCAACAGCGGTTTGGCGTGACTCCCGACCTCACGACGATGGGTAAAGTCATCGGCGGTGGTTTACCAGTCGGAGCTTATGGCGGACGTAAGGATATCATGTCGATGGTCGCACCTGCGGGGCCGATGTATCAAGCTGGTACGCTATCGGGAAATCCCTTAGCAATGACGGCGGGGATTAAAACGCTGGAACTGCTCCAAAAACCCGGCACTTATGAGTACCTAGATAAAATCACCAAACGTTTGATCGATGGCTTACTGCAAATTGCCAAAGAAACCGGACATGCCGCTTGTGGTGGTAGTGTCAGTGGGATGTTTGGGTTATTCTTCTGTGAAGGGCCAGTTCACAACTTTGAAGATGCCAAAAAGTCGGATGTGACTAAATTTGGTCGCTTCCATCGGGGGATGTTGGAGCAGGGGGTTTATCTTGCCCCGTCTCAGTTTGAGGCTGGCTTTACTTCCCTAGCCCATACCGATGCCGATATCGATCGCACTTTAGCAGCAGCACGGGTCGTCATGTCCCAAATGTAACACGACTCGATCGCATAGTCTGTAGAAATTGAGGGTAGGGGCAATTCATAAATTACTCCTACCCTCAATTTCAATTTCTCTACACAATTATGCGGTAGTGGGTTACACCCGATCGGTCATAACTAGGAACATTAGCTAATTAGTTCCTCACCCCTGTTAAAATTAGAGAAATTGTTAGAATTTTTACCGAAACTTAATCTCAGGAGCACTATAGTAACTATGAGCCAAAAATCCTTAGTCATTTCCCCGTCGATCCTGTCGGCAGACTTTAGCCGCTTGGGTGAAGAAATTCGGGCTGTGGATGCCGCTGGAGCTGATTGGATTCACGTTGATGTCATGGATGGACGGTTCGTACCAAATATTACTATCGGCCCCCTGATTGTCGAAGCCATTCGTCCCCACACCAAAAAGATTATCGATGTCCACTTAATGATTGTGGAACCAGAAAAGTATGTAGCTGACTTTGCCAAAGCTGGTGCTGATATTATTTCTGTCCATGCGGAGTACAATGCTTCTGCCCACCTCCACCGCACTTTGGGGCAAATTAAAGAACTAGGCAAACAAGCGGGTGTCGTCCTCAATCCCGGCTCTCCCTTAGAACTAATCGAATACGTCCTCGACTTATGCGATTTGGTCTTAATTATGAGCGTCAACCCCGGTTTTGGCGGTCAAAGCTTTATTCCTAGTGCAGTGACTAAAGTCGCTAAGTTGCGTCAAATTTGCAACGAGCGCGGTCTAGATCCTTGGATTGAAGTTGATGGCGGTCTCAAACCAAATAATAGCTGGCAAGTCATCGAAGCAGGTGCAAATGCGATCGTGGCTGGTTCGGCAGTATTTAATGCTCCTGATTATGCCGAAGCAATTAAGGGCGTTCGGAATAGCAAACGTCCAGAATTGGCAGCAGTATAGGGGATAGAGGGTAGATAGAGGGTAGGGTGGGCACTGCTCACCGTCTAGGTTTCAGCCCAACCTAACTCGATAGATACTCAATATTTGAGTGCCTAGTCGTCCGAACTATCGATCGCAATCATTAGCTAAAAAAGACTGCTAAAATATCAATTTCTGGCAGTCTTTTTTAGTGATGTAAAATGTAATATTCTATGAATCAGAACCAGTATCACGGCTATTGGTTTGGATATAGAGAATAATCAGAAAAATCGTCGGTACGAGGACAAATAAAAGGCTGGCGACAAAACCTAAATCGTTAGTTTGCATAAGCGTAATTCCTATAAAGTATTTTTATTGAGTACCTATACTAGAATATCATTTTCAGTGAAGGTCTAGACAGTAAGGTAAAGATTTAACATCCCCGACCCTGCTCTACTATTGAGAGGATGACGCGATCGCATCCAGCTCCCACAGCGGAGTCTGCATCCTCACCAGCCACTCGGAGCCAAAACTAAGGTTTCGTATTTACACTCACCGGGCCATTGACGATGGTTTGGCACGCCAGCCGATAGTTGGCCGGTTTTTTGGCTAGTTTGCGGTTTTCAAAATCAGTGCGGGGAGAGAGATTTTCCATCCCTTCGACAATCTCCACCCCACACATCCCGCATTGACCGTAGCCCCCACAGTTCATCAGCTTACCTTTGAAGGTGTATATATCAATCTGGTTTTGCACAGCCTTCTCGCGCAGATTTGCCCCCTGTGCGACGACAATTTCCTTATTCTCTTTGATAAATTTAATCGCACTCATCTCCACATACCCCTAAAAATAATTTATGTCCTATATAAGAATTATTAAGATATTTGACAGTTTTGCCAAGGGGGTAGAGGTAGGGATTAAAGATTACGAAACTGGGAGACTGAGGAGTGTTCCAAACTCGATCTACCATCAACTATCCACTACCCACCCCGAAAGTCTCATCCCTGGAGCCTCATCCCTACTCAGCCAACACTGTAGCCGTGCGAAGGTTGGATAGCGCGCGATTGTAATTAAGAATCGCTGTGACGCGATTGCCACGGGCGGCAGCAAGATTTGTTTGTGCTACGATCACATCCGTTTGAGTGCCTACACCAGCTTGAAAGCGCAGACGAGCTAGTTTGAGGCTTTCTTCTGCTTGTCTTAGGGCTTGAGTAGATGTAGCGATATTCTTTTGATTGGAGTCGAGGCTAAAGAAAGCTTGTTCGACTTGGAACCGAATTTGATTGCGGGTAGTAATAAACTGGTTCTCAAAAATTTGTTGGTTGATTTTCTCTCTGTTGGCACCCGCTCCAGCGGCACCACCATCCAAGAAATTCCAACTCAACTGTACTCCCAGACTATAGTTATCTTGAGCTGAAGTAGAATCACTCAGGCTTTTGCCAAGACCATATGTGCCAAAAAGATTGACCTGAGGCGAATCAGCCGCAGCAGCAATAATTTGTTGTTGTTCGCTAATCCGGCGGAGAGAGAGCTGTTGCTGGACTTCGGGGCGATTTTTGTATGCCAAGACAATACTATCTTCGAGCGAGTAGCCCCAATTACCGGACTCCTGTACGGGATCGGCGGCGGTAAATTCGGTATTTTGATCGACAACCAGGAGTTGGGCCAGATTTTTGCGTGCGGTCTGCTGTTGCCCCTGCGCGTTGGTCAGATTCTGATTGGCAGTACCAAGCTGCACTTGGGCGGTAAGAATGTCAAATCTAGTACCCACACCAGCTCTCTCTTGGAGTTGAGCATCGCTCAAACTGCGGGTAGCGTCTGTGACCGCAGCTTGGTTGATGAGAATTGAGGAGTTTGCTGCTTGCAGATCGTAGTATGCAGTGACAATTTGACCGCGAACCAATTGTTCGACCCGTAACAAATCGAGTCTGTCAAATTGGACTTGTTCTTCAGCAGCCCGAACACTACTTTGATTGCGACCCGCACTGAGGATATTGTAAGTGGCTTGGAGTGTCCCTCGGGCATCTGTCCCAGATATACTACCAAATTGAGACTGAGTACCGATAATTAGGGGCGAACCTTGATTTTGGAGCGTACTTGTCAATCCGACTTGTACTGCTTGAGCAGCTTGAGCTTGAGCGATACCTGCTTGAGCGCGATTGACTGTCAAGCGAGCGGCTTGAACCTGACGATTATTGCGGAAGGCGATGTCGAGAGCTTGTTGCAGGGTGATGGATTGGCTACCAGTAATCTGAACTTCATTCCCGGTTTTGGGGAGGTTGAGATCGTTGGGTAGTTGAATATTGGTGGAAGTTGCTGGTGCGGTAGCATTTTGAGCGATGAGCTTCGTTGGTGTAGATCTTGCTGAGGCCGCAGCTCTGCTAGCGAATCGATGTTCGTTCCGATGGTCGCTGGTAGATAGTTGTAGGCTCTGACGGATATCTGCAAAATCTAGCGATGTAGCGCGGGCGGTTGGCATCTGCGCCAATCCACCCAAACTCAGCGAAATTATCGCACAAATTGTTTGAAATCTGATTTGAGTTTGACGCAGCTCCAATGGAGACGCTCCGACTGAAGCGACAGGAGCTATACCAGCAGATCGGGATCGCCGAGGGCGAAGCTGCGCCAATAGCAGTATGCCAAAAAGATTAAACTTAGGATTGCTACGGCTGGTCTGTGGTTGCGATCGATCGATTCGTCTATTTAGCATCTGGATTAATTTAATCAAAATTAGCATATTCGATAAGTCTATAAAAATTGCTGAAAGATCCGGGGTACATACTACAATTATCTCAGCAAACAAATTACCTCAGACACCAACCACTAGCAATAGCTATTAGCCCCCGATCTATTTTCCCCTAATTTTTCCAGAAAATCTGGAATCCCGGCAACAGGAATCAGTGGAATCTGTAATTTCTCAGCTAATTCGCTCAGAGTAACATCATCGAGGAACTTGGCTTCATCATGTTTGAGCATCACACTGGGAATTAAGACTCGATCGCCCAAATCTCGCCCAGGTAGCTCGGCTAGTAAATCTTGTCCAGTCAGTAGCCCAGTAACTGTCATCTGTTGCCCCCAATATTGGCTCGCGATGGCTACTAACTTAACGGTTAGACCTGGTACCTGATTTAACTGGTGAACGATGGGTTGAAAGGCATCCTCGACGGCATTGCCGACGACCCAGGTACAAGTGTGAGGTGGATTTATTTCGGTCACGTCCCACTCGGCAATTTCTTCGGCAAATTCATCGAGGAAGCGACGAATCGAACCGACACCATT
>JBBRVB010000033.1:0-18319 GCA_038247275.1 Chroococcales cyanobacterium | reverse complement strand
TGGCAAGAACGGGAAACTTTTGATATGTATGGGATTGTCTATCAGGGACACCCCAATCTCAAGCGGTTATTAATGCCGGAGGATTGGGTTGGGTACCCACTCCGCAAGGATTATGTTTCTCCTGATTTTTACGAGTTGCAAGACGCACATTAATTTAATTTTCCTCGCTACGGAGCGGGGATTTTTTAGAACCTGGCTCTGTACGAGCTTGAATCCTTACGTTCTGAGTTATGATTGGAACGATCGATAGATGGAGTACGATTATAAAATTAACCTCATCATAGTCTGTCATTAAATCATTTTAATCATAGTTGAGATACTTGTCATGATTAATTAATAGACTTTTTTAGTGCTAATTTATGCGAGCGCAAATCTCGATCGAGCTTCAGTGCTAGATCTAGATGTGAGATTCGATCGACGATGTTAGAATTGGGATGTGTATTCCTTCATTAGGCTCATGACACTAACCCTCAACTTACCAGCAGAATTAGAGCACTATCTCTTGCAGGAAGCTAAAGAGCAAGGGGTTTCGCTGGAGACCATAACATTACGGCTACTGACAAACTCTATTCTGACAAATCAGAAACCAGCAGCGGCTTTGTCGTCCAAGCAACCGAGAGTATTCGGGCAATATCAGGGCAGAATTTCGATGAGCGAAGACTTTGACGAGCCTTTACCAGATTCTTTTTGGTTGGGCGAGTCATGAAGTTGCTGCTAGATACCAACGTTTTTATCTGGCTCAATGATGCACCGGATCGAGTGAGAGCGCAAGTCATGACGATCGTCGCTAATCCAGACAATGACTTATTCTTGAGTTTGACGAGTATTTGGGAAATGCAAATCAAGATCCAACTCGGAAAATTACAATTGAGTGATGCTCTCCCCGATATTTTGAGGACTCAGCAGATAGATAATAATCTTCAGATTTTAAATATTAACCTCAGTCATATTTGGGCTTTGGAAAATTTACAATATCATCACCGCGATCCCTTTGACAGATTGTTAATTGCTCAGGCACAAATTGAAGGAATGACCTTGGTATCGGCAGATGGGATATTCGATCTGTATGACGTAGATTTGCTGTGGTAGATTTCGCTCGAATGGCACAGTGATGGCGTTGTCGAATATGCCTATCACAGCTCGATCTGGTCGCGCTCGATAGATGGTTGGGTGTTACGATTTCATCAGGGTAAGCCATTTCAGCCGTGAAGGGTAGCTAGTGCATATTTTGATATATTTCTCCCAAGCTATAAGTAAGCTATGCAGAAGAGGAAAATGAGTACCATCGTCGATACAATTTTAGCCGATCGTTATCAAATTCGCGAACAACTGAGTCGCAAAGCCGGACGGTGGACGTTTTTAGCGCGGGATCTTCAGTCTGGGAATTTAGTAATTATCAAGATTTTGCGATTCGATCCAGATTTTCAGTGGGACGATCTCAAATTGTTTAAACGGGAAGCCAGTACCCTGAAAAATTTGAACCATCCGGCTATTCCTAAATATCTCGATTATTTTGAGGTTGATGAAGCAGACTTGCGGGGATTTGCGTTGGTACAAACTTATATCGAGGCACGTTCTTTAGAGACGATCGTTAAATCGGGGCAAAAGTTTTCGGAAGTAGAAATAATTGAATTAACCGATCGAGTGTTATCGATTTTAACCTATCTCCATCAACAACATCCGCCAGTGATTCACCGCGATCTCAAGCCGAGTAATATCCTACTGAGCAATCGTTCGGGTCATAGTATTGGCGATGTCTATCTAGTCGATTTTGGTTCGGTACAGACGATCGCGAGTAAGGATGGTGGGACGATTACGATCGTTGGGAGTTATGGTTACATGCCGCTCGAACAATTTGGCGGTCAAGTTACAACGGCATCTGACTTATATAGTTTGGGGATGACGATTATTTATCTCCTGACGGGGACGCATCCTGCTGAATTGGCGCAAGTGAATGGACGGGTGAAGTTTAAGGCTGAAATTAGCAAGCGATTCGATCGGTGGGTGGCACAGATGACTGAGCCATACATCGACAAAAGATTTGAGTCAGCGCAATTAGCACAGACGGCACTGGCAGATCGGAATGGTAGTTATGGAGATTTCATCTATGTCGAGCCGAAGAATAGCCGAGTACAGTTAGTTCGCGATCGCGATCGCCTACAATTAACATTGCACACTTCATATTCACGCAAGTTTGTTGAAAATATCGATTCATTGTTATCGACAACTTTAGCATATACGATCCTGTCGGGGATATTTTTCTGGACGATTTACTTGGTATTGCCGACCGCCTTAATTGCTATAGTTGCGACGATATTTTTATCGCCAATACATGTTTTATTTTTGCTTATTTACTTATCAATTATTCGTCCATTACTGCTCCTATTTTATGAAATAGATCTTAATTTTTTTAAAAGATATACGACAATAATTATCGAAGAAAACCAGCTTTCAGAATATAAATATTCGGGCAATATAAATCGACCCAAATGCCTGCCACTCACGTCAAACCGATCGCGAGTCAAAGCGATCGTTTACAATCCTGGATATACTTTCGATAAATATTTGGATACTGATGGTCGATCGATTCGGCGTGGAGAAGTGGAGGTTAGACCGGAACTAACATTGTTATTGGCATCAGAGCCGTATGTTATTGGGGGCGATTTGTCTCAAGCCGAACTCGGATGGCTGGGACAGGAATTAAGTGATTTTCTAGATTTGAAGTTGCAGATAGTTTATCCCACACCGCGACTTCCAGAACGATCGGACGACGTATGAGATTTTCGTTATGGTGCCATTGAGCAACATAATCGATCCAGAAGGCAATAGAGTAAGGCTGGAGCGATGACAGCGATAGTTTCCGGGTGGATCTAATGGTTGTCGGAGAAACTACAGCTAAGGAAGAATCGCGATCGTGAGATCGGCGACATTAGTCCCCGTCGCGCCAATGAGGTGTAAATCGCCCAATTGCTGAAAAAATGAATAACTATCATGTCGATCGAGTGCCATGTTAGCATCCAATCCTAACGCCAATGCCCGATCGATTGTCTGCTCATTTACCGTCGCTCCGGCCGCATTTGTCGGTCCATCAGTACCATCGGTTGCTAGCGTTACTACCCACGCTGGAACACCATGTTTGGCTAGTTCGATCGCGGCTGCTAGTCCTAATTCTGTATTCCGTCCGCCGATGCCAGGGCAATCTTTTGGTAAGTTAACGGTTGTTTCACCACCATAGATTAAAACAGTTTTACTGGGTTCAGAAATAATTTTCTCAGCGATTTCCATGCCACGAACTTGTGCTTCTCCCTGGAGATCGGTCATGACAATTTTTGCGATATATTCTCCCCGATTGTCGATCGCTTTCTTGATAGCTTCACAAGCTTGGAGGTTATTACCAACTAAAATATTATCGGCATCAGGATGATTGGTTAAACCAGCAGCGATCGCACCAATTGGATCGCCGATAACATCTGATAAAATCAGTCCGATTACTTTACCTATTCCCACTCTTGCTACTAATCCACCACCTTTTAATCGATCGATCTGTGAGCGCACTACATTAATTTTTTCGATTGACAATCCACTCTCTAATAGTGCGGTACCGATCGCTTGTAGTGCTAATAAAGAAATATTTTGTTCGGGATCGATCGTCTTAAGATCTATCGATTGAGTTACTAACGCAGTCTGAATTAATTGTTGAGTTTGGTGACTAATTTCGAGCGTAGGTGGATTATTTAATAGTTCGATTAAAGCAGTCCAAGGACGCGGCGCGACAACTAAAGCAGATGCACCACCGGAGATACAAGCTAGCAATAGTGTCTGCTCTGTACAATCGGCGAGTAATTTCCACACGCGATCGCCAGCATGTAAACTGAGATTGTCGGGAACTGGATGTGCTGATTCGATTGTTTCCCAATTAGCCGGAAATTTAACATCCTTTAAATGGTCGTATTTAGTAATCACTAATCCTTGAGAAATTCGATCGCCGAGGAGTTCATGAATCGATCGAGCCATTGGAACGGAAGCTTTACCAACTGCGATACAACGAATATCTTTATTGGTTAAGTTAATGATGCGGCTACCAACAACTAAATCATCACCATCTAGCCGCAAGTGATTTTGAATGGCGTTAAATGGGTTAACGGCAGCTAATGCAGATGTAATAAGTTCTTCGATTAATTCGTTCACGATCGAACTTTTATTTGTACGTCCGAAATTATTCAAAATGACACTTGTAGATTGTCGATCGAGCTGAAAAATAGAGTGGATCTCAAATAATTACAAGCTTTGACGACATTCATCTACCACTGCGATGAAATCAGCACGATCTTCCATCTATCATAGTTCGAGTTCGTCTGGATGTCCAACAATCACCCAATCGACCGATCCGGAAATTATCCCCCGATTCTCAGCTCGGTCGATCGACTTACAACCGTCGCGATACAATAGATAGATATCGCTCTACACTAACTTTTTATAGCCGCATGACCGTAGCTACCCCGACTAAAATCCAGTATGAAGCCGTAATTGGGTTAGAAACTCACTGTCAACTCAATACTGCTACTAAGATTTTTTGTAACTGTTCGACTGAGTTTGGTGCTGTACCCAATCATCATATTTGTCCCGTCTGTACGGCGATGCCTGGAGTATTGCCAGTATTAAATGAGAAGGTATATGAGTATGCTGTCAAAGCGGGGTTGGCTCTCAATTGTCAGATTGCGGCTTATAGCAAATTCGATCGCAAGCAATATTTTTATCCCGACTTACCCAAAAACTACCAAATCACCCAATACGATCTCCCCATCGCCGAGCATGGCTGGGTAGAAATCGAAATCCTCGATGAGGCTGGCGTTCCCACTCGCAAAAAAATTGGCATCACGCGAATGCACATGGAGGAGGACGCGGGTAAGCTCGTACATGGTGGTAGTGACAGGTTATCTGGCTCTAGCTACTCGCTGGTGGACTACAATCGCACTGGCGTACCGCTATGTGAAATCGTCTCCGAACCCGATCTCCGCAGTGGTGTCGAAGCGGCTGAATATGCCCAAGAAATTCGTCGGATTATCCGCTATCTGGGCGTAGGCGATGGCAATATGCAAGAAGGCTCCCTTCGCTGTGATGTGAACATTTCTGTGCGTCCTGTGGGGCGAAAAGAGTTTGGGGTTAAGGTAGAGATCAAGAATATGAACTCCTTTAGTGCCATTCAACGCGCGATCGATTACGAGATCGAGAGACAGATTGCCGCGATTGGCAATAATGAGCCAATTTTCCAAGAAACTAGGTTGTGGGAAGAAGGCACCCAACGCACGATTAGTATGCGGAGCAAAGAAGGTGCTAGCGACTATCGTTATTTTCCCGAACCGGATCTTACGCCGATGATTTTGGCAGATAGTCAAAAGGCGGCTTGGAAAGCCGAACTTCCCGAATTACCCGTCCAAAAGCGGCACCGTTATCAAGATGAGCTGGGTTTATCTCCCTATGATACCCGCGTCTTGACCGACGATCGATCTGTTGCTGAATATCTCGAAGCAGCAATTATTGCTGGTGCAGATATCAAGCAAGCCGCGAACTGGGTAATGGGTGATATTACCGCCTACCTCAAAAATCAAAAGATCGGGATTCGGGAGATCGCGCTTACGCCAACTGTTTTAGCCGAACTAATCGGGCTGATTGACAAAGGTACAATCAGCGGGAAGATTGCTAAAGAAATATTACCCGAATTATTTGAGAACGGTGGTTCGGTTCAAAAGTTGGTCGATAGCAAAGGGTTGACTTCCATCTCCGATCCTGCGGAATTGGAAAAAATTATCGATGAAATTATTGCCGCTAATCCCAAGGAATTGGAGCAATATAAAGCCGGAAAAACTAAGCTATTGGGTTTCTTTGTCGGGCAACTGATGAAGCAAACAGGCGGACGTGCAGAACCAAAAGTAGCCAATCAAATATTAGGTAAAAAGCTCAATAGTTAAAGAAATACCCGCAGGTAAATCCCCTCCAAGGAGGGGATTTTAGAATAAGTTGCTTAGGGCTGAGTGTGCCCACCCTACAGAGTGTTTAATAAGCTGTGAAACATTTAAAACACTCTTTTTGTCCTCTAGAACCCTTGCTGTAAGGGATTCAGCCAAAAGTTTTAGATGTAAAACAGCTTATTAAGGATGTAGGGCTACTTAAAATTCTAATCCCATTCAGAGATAGATCGATCCTCTGCCGATCGAATCTGTTGCTGGAGATCTTGCCAATTGACAGATGTACTTACTGTATCGAGTAATAATTTTCCATCTTGTAAATAGAGCAATCGATCGCTAAATTTAGCAGCTAATTCTAATTGATGATTAATGATAATTGTTCCAATTTGTTGAGATCGAGTAATCTGATTCAATGTGGTTAATACTCGTTCGGCTGTGGTAAAGTCTAAATTAGCGATCGGTTCGTCAAGAAGTAAAACTTGGGGCTGAGTAATTACGCCTCTAGCGATCGAGATGATTTGTTTTTGTCCGGCAGATAGTTGTAATTCCGTGCGATCGAACCAATCTGTTGGGATCTCAAACTGCTCGGTAATTGTGATGATTCGCTGTTTGATTTCTGCTGAATCTAGCGATCGCAATTGCAAGGGGTAAGCTAGAGCCTCACGGACTTTCATCCCCAACAATTTTGGTTCCTGAGCAACTAACATCACTCGCTGACGTAAGGTCGTAGGGGCAATCGATCGATAGTTTTCGCCATTTAGTACGATCTGTCCATTTGTTGGCTCACTGAGACGATTTATCAGCCGCAGGAGCGTACTTTTACCTGCACCCGTAATGCCCGTCAAGGTCATAACTTCCCCCGCAGCCAGACTAAAGGAGATATCGGTCAGCAGTGGGCGAGTAAAATTGGGAGGGGTATAATCGATCGATTCGAGTTGGAGTAGCAAGCTGATTGTTAGGATAATTTAACTACCAAATAGTGGTTAAGTCGAGGATAAATCTAGGTAAAATATCTTCACCACTGAGTTGAATTGGATCTGCGAGGATTTCTGGATCGCCATTCGATCGATAAATCTCTACTTGTCGATTTTGAGGGTCGATTAACCAACCTAGTCGCACGCCATTAGCTTGATATTCCTGCATTTTTTGTTGAAGTTTGGACAAACTATCAGTAGCAGAACGCAGTTCAATCAGGAAATCGGGAGCTAGAGGTAAAAACTTATTTGGATCTGGATTGAGTGCTTCAATTCTCGATTTTTCTACCCAGGCGAGATCGGGAGAACGTTGAGCACCATTAGGTAAAACAAACCCTCCAGATGATTGAAAAGCCTCGCCTAGTTGAGTTCGATCGTTCCAGATGCCAACTTGAACAATAAGTTTGAGATTCCGTTTAGAACTACCCCAACCAGTCGGTGCCAAAACTATTAATTCTCCCGTACTATTGAGTTCTAATCGCAAATCGCGATTAGTTCTACAAATGTCTGAAAATTGTGTGGGTGTGAATTTAACAGCACTGAGATTGAGTGAGAGAGTAGGATTAACTTCAATGGTTGCAGTCATGTCATCATAGATTCCCCTTATTCTTGTGCTGCCGATCCTTTAAATACTAACTCAGCAGGGCCAGTCATATAGACACGATTATCTTCTAGCGACCATTCGATTTGCAGACAGCCACCGGGTAATTCAACTGTACAGTATCGATCGGATTTACCAGTCAAGACTCCAGCTACTACCGTCGCACAGGCACCGGTACCGCAGGCGAGGGTAATTCCAGCACCGCGTTCCCAGACGCGCATTCTCAGATAGTCAGGACGAATAACTTGGACAAATTCAGTATTAGTGCGCTGGGGAAAAGCGGGATGATGTTCAAATTTTGGTCCGATTTGTTCGAGATCGATGGCATTGGCATCTTCCACAAAAGTCATGCAGTGGGGATTGCCCATACTGACGCAGGTAACCGTCCAGGATTTGCCATCGACTTCGATCGATTGGTTGACTACTTTATCATCTGGCGTACCCAATGTAGTCGGAATTTCGGCCCCAAGTAAGCGGGGTTCCCCCATATCCACTTGGACTTGTCCTTCTGGGAGGATTTCGGGGGTAATTACGCCCGCTAAGGTGTGAATTTTGTAGGTGACAGCTAGATCGGTTTTGCCTTCTAATTCGGCGATAAATTTTGCCATACACCGAATTCCATTCCCGCACATTTCCGGTTCCGAACCGTCGGAATTAAAAATTCGCATGGTGTAATCGGTACCTGCCGTTCCCGGCAGTACAAAAATTACGCCATCCCCACCGATGCCAAAATGTCGGTCGCACCAGATAATCGCTGCCTCTGGATCGATGAGAGGGGTTGGGCTATGACGATTATCAATCAGGATAAAATCGTTACCTAAACCTTGATATTTGCTAAATGCGATCGACATGAGTTAAGGGTAATGGGTAATGGGTAATGGGTAATGGTTCAAATTTAAATTTGGCAGTCGATCCAACCATTTACTTACTCCCAAATTGTTGCTTGGCTAAATCGTAGATTTCGGCCGTAATTTCACTAGTGCCGCGTTCCTGGGCAAATTTTTCGATTTTCTTCCGAGCCGCAGGGCGGACAAAGAAGGGAATTTCCTTAAGTTTTGCCTCTGCTTCAGCCGTCCAAGAAATATTATTACTCACACCAATTGGTTCCAAATTTTAAGTTAGACAGGGGTTCACATCTGGAGGAGCAACCCAAAATAAAATAATCGAATCCTCACTAGCTGGCGCGATCGCGAGTCTCAAGATCGGTTGACTAACCACTTACAATGGTGGCTGGCGGCGATTGTCGAGATTGGGTAATGGCGAACGGTTGGAGCTAGGCGGGAGATATAATTGCTTGGATTTGCGATCCGATCCGGTTTCTGCCTGTTGAATGCACCACCAGCGATAACCGATTGCCATGCCGGACGTGAGTAAGCCGAGGATCATCAATGTGCCAATCTCATTTACGCCACCGAGGACAGCATCAACGGCACCAACAATGATGATAAAGCTCGATATGGGTTCTTTGCGGTATAGTCTTTTCAATATAGTTGGAAAGATCGCCTTCATTGGTTAGGTGGTGAGACTGAGATTGAAAATCGTCCAGTCGCTCTCGACTGTCGATCTATAATCCTATTCTACAATCTCGGTCTAGAGAATCGATCGTCTATGACCAGAAAATTAGTCAATACACTGAGTTATTGTCCAATTATTGTACCCATAGCTCGATCTCAAATTACAATCTCGATCGCGCGGTGTCAAATCTTAGTTGATTCCCACTCCGATCAAAGAGAGCGGATTTTGAGCGGTGATGAACTCAATCAGCAGTAATGCTGCAAAGCCAATCATCGCCGCTCGACCATTCAACTGCTCGGCATAGCGGTTGAACCCAAATCTAGTCACAACTAGTTTTGGTTGAACGGTGGGTTGTAGTTTCGCCATAATTCAAAAGTCTTACGATTTGTCAAGTTTATCAGTTTACATTTTACGGCTGTTTGGTGCGATCCGCCAGCTTCAATGTGCCGCTATTTCCAATTGGCTGCTCGGTAACAGTTGACAGTTGACAGCGAAAAGTGCGTTCTTGGGCTTTGCCCGAGTGAAGCACCTTTTCAAGAGAGCGAAGTTTTTAGGCAGTTGCTCAAATCCCCTGCGCTTTGGTAAGTTTGCTGTCGCTAGATCTCGATCGGGTTGACAGTTGCTGGAAATCCGAGGTATGCTAGTCAAGCGTCAAAATCCGCACAAAGCTTGTGTTGGAGAAGTGGCCGAGTGGTCGAAGGCGCAGCACTGGAAATGCTGTGTAGGGCAACTTACCGTGGGTTCGAATCCCACCTTCTCCGTAACTAGTAAAAAAGCTCTAATCCTTAATCGGGTTAGGGCTTTTTTGAATTTTAGCGGCGAAGATTGGATCGGCAATTAATATTAGATCAGATGCTTATAAAGTGCGATCGGCAGTCCAGTCCGCCGCTTGACTTCAACCAGAGAGCGATAGGCTCCATGGCTGTGCCGCTCATTGCAGATAATTGTGGCACTATGGCGATCGAGTCCCAGTTCGACTAGTTCGGACATCGGGAGGATATTCAATCGTTGCCAATCGATCGGATCTTCAGATTTCTCGTAATAGTTAAACGCAATCATCGGTTCGATTGCCTGCCAATACTTTTCGGGCACATCGGCGAGTTCGGTTAATTCTTCGGCATTGGTGAACATAAACCCTTCAGCTTTGAGCGATTCGATATTATTAGCATAGGCAATCGGCAATCCTAATATATGTACCAGCTCATCTTTCGAGCACTTGTTGATATCGACGCGACCGCGCACATCGGCAATTAATTGAGCTGTCTGTCGATCTGTAGGTAAAATTGCTCCTCTGGGCGCACTTTTAATCAGATAAGGATTTTTGATACTCATCGCGACCCCAAACTGAATCGGCACCGCCAAATATACCAGCCATGATTGACCTGCCAGTGCAGCTAACAAGACGACTGCACTCATCCCCCCACCAATTTGCAGCCATTTATCTGTCTTTGTCGAGTAGCCAGCATAAGCGATCGGCATAGCTCCAAATACCGGACATAGCGACCACCAAATCCAATTGGGAATTCGTTTTAAAGCAGCACTAGACATAAGTTCAATGACTGCCTATAGACAGTATTCGGTTCAGGTAAACGATCGACTATCGATGTAATTAAATATGATCTAACATCTTGAGACGTTTAGCTTCATATTCTTCAGCCGTGATAATGCCATCTTCGTACAATTTTTTTAGTTCGTACAAAGTAGATGTCGCCTCTTGCTTCGATTGACCGGGGGCAACTCGATAACTCGACCCCTGAGTGAGGGTATTCGGTTCGGGACCGTAATTAAATCTCGCATCAAACTCTCGATCGGACATAAAGCACAATCCTAAGAATTCAAAAAAGGCGATAATTCCGGGAATACAAGTCCAACAAAAGATTAGATATAGTATTCCCTGAACATTTTGACCTAAATAAAATTTATGTACGCCAAAATAACCACCAAAGAAACAAATTAAAATTGCTGCCGTGCGATTTCTCATCAGTAATTGCTCCGTGGATAAGACTGTACTTGCCTAGAGACGATTTCTCGATTTTAGCCAACCCATGAGCAAGTAGATACCTACAGTGCCTAATTGTGCAGCAAGTAAAACTACATAGCCAGAGAAAAATTGGTTGAGATGGGCACTCGATCCCCAGGCAAACAAGATCGTCCCCAGCAATGTATAAGGTAATAACTGCCAAGTTGATTTGGTGAGCGGTGGAGTAAATTTTGCCATATATCTTCTATTTTGTCAGTCCTGACTGAGGCTGTCAACGGCATACCGCGTAATCTAATTGCACTTTAGCGCAGTTTATTTTGGTGCGACCATAATTTTGCCATCAGGCTGAAATGCTACTTTGTATTGCGCCAGTGGTTCTTGAGAGATTGCCACTTGGGGGTTGAACTTGGCTAATTTTGGCAGGGGCGTTTTGGGTTCCTTGTCGTCAGCGCGACGATCTTCAGGGGCATAGTCAGCGATTTCGCCAGTGCTGGTGACGGCGACTCGGTAGTTGAGATTTTGGGAATCGATCGGTTTGGCACTCTTGAGAGACTGTTGGAGGGTGGATTTGAGTTGGGTGGCTAAAGTTGTCTGCAATTTGGGATCGGTAATGGCTGGCACAAGCTTCGCCGGTGCCTCGGGTGGGGCGACTGGTTTGATGTCGATCGATCCGGTCGGATTAAATACGACACTAAAGTTACCGATCGCCTGATTGGGATTGGGATTCTTAATTGCGAGCTTAGATAGGGGCGTGAGCTTGGACTGACCGGAATTTGTCGTCCCTACGGGCTGATAACTGACGATCTGACCGTCCTGATTGACGTTGACTTGAAAACTAGCAGGCTGCTTAATTCGATCGGGCTGTTGCCAATCCTGGCGGAGATCGCGTTGCAATTTACGTTCGATCGAGCCGAGTGGGGTCGCCTCAGTTAGCGTGCCAGTTTTGCTTGGGGCGGCACTCCTCGGCGTTGGTGTGGTAGTTGCTGCGGGCGGAGGACTACTTGCTGGTGGGGCGGTCGGTGTGGGTGCGACGATCGTCTGGACTTGCGCCTTGGGAGCCACGACTTGGGGTACAGGTAGCGCGTAGCCGATCAGACTCGCCGCCACCAAACTAGCTACTCCCAAGCCGACGGGAACAGCCTGGGTGGAAATCGGCTGGGTGATGGCTTTGCGAATCGGCTGGAGCGGCACCATAATATCTGGCAATGTCCGTCTGTCTGCCAGAAATTGATCGATTGCTTCGAGGAGATCGAATAATTGAACTGTGGTCAAATTCACCTGCGTAGACTTACCCTCAGTGGTAGCAGCATCTAGCGTCGCTTGGAGATGATGGATATTGTCGCGCGATCCTTTGACTAGGGATACCAAATTGACATCGGACTGAGCCGGTAAGGGATGGGGAATCCCGCTCATAAATGCTTGGGCATAGTTACTAACTGTTATCACCAAGCTAGTCAAAAAATCCCGTCCGCCCAACAGTGGCTGCTCATAGCCAGCAAAATGACATTCAGCGTTGAATAAACTGGACATCAGCGGACGCGGATCGGCAATGCCAGTGGTGGAGCTGCCATCACTCAACCCGTCTAAAACGAGGGTACAGTTTGGCAAACTATACTGACGGCGAATACTCATGGTGATGCTGTTCCGTAAAATTGAAGGGCTGTAATCCGATTATATCAATCGAGCGTGGCGCGATCGCCTTAATCGCTGCGGTCTTTACTGATAAGCATTTAAGTGGACTAACCACACTCTATGTTAAATAGTACCCAGTTCCACTCGCAATCTCTAGTGCTAGTTAATTCGAGCGAATATTTACCAAAATGTTCCCTTGGCTAGATCGCCTGAATCCACTCTTTGATATGATATTCCGTCCAAATCCCATTGATCCAGTAAGGATCGGTTTCAATTAGTTGGCGAACTTGTGCTACATCGTTGGCTTCGTAAATGCCGAAAACTTGGGTCAAATCTTGCGTCGGACCGATCGTGACTAAGATCCCATCAGCCTTTTGCTGGGCTAATCCAGCCAAATGTGCATCTCGATAAGGCGATCTTTTATTGATGACATCTTCACAATAACTTCCCCACAGCACGTATTTAGTCATAACTTTCCAGAAATCGATCGACTGCCATTATATCTGTTGTCGATCGATTATTTTCACATCGGTCTAGTAACCGCAATGGGCGGTGTCAGCCGTCGAGTCATCGGACAAATGCCGTAAATGAGTCGATCGAGACTAAGACATTGTGCGGAATCATTATTTTGTGGAAGCCAGTAATATATGTGAAAACATGCGAAATTTCAGCACTTCCATCGTTCGAGGCTTTCAGTAATTCAATCGACTGGTAGCAAGTCAATCGAGCGCACCAAGCAAGTAATTCGATCGCGTAAATATCGTCCGTTCAACATTGACCATCCTGGATCGAGACTGTTATTCAAAACGCAAATGGGTAGTCGGACAATGCCAGAAACGATCGCGCCTTCAACTCTATCACAATACCTAGTTCACAACGCTAATATCGACTGGAAACGGCAAATTCCTACTGGCAAAATCCATAACTGGAGTCCAGGGATGCTGGCTAATGCTAGCTTTTTCGGCGATCCCGAATTTGGCGCAAAATATTTTAAATTAGAAAATAGTAGTCGCGAATTTGGCCGCCGGTGGCAAGCGGCAATTGGGAGTTGGGATGACAAAATTGTCGTCGATATCGGCTGCGGTCCTGGCAATCTGTTTGCAGCAGTCGGTGGTTCGCCCCGGACGATCTTGGGGATCGATATTAGCGATGGTGCGCTGCAACATGCCATGCAAGTTGGTTACACCCCACTCCGCGCCGATGCTCACGATCTCCCACTGATTGACGGTTTCGCCGATATTGTCACTCTCAATGCGGCATTACACCATTGCGATGACATGGCGCAAGTTTTGGCAGAAGCAGCACGCCTGGTACGTCCGGGCGGCATGTTGATTACTGATGAAGATCCATTGTCTAATCCAGCGACTTATCGAGGGTTGGCACTGCTAATCGTCGAAGCTCGAAACAGATTTCCGCTGTATTGGTTACCAGGGAGAGCGAATATCTATAAATCGCCCCATGAGGAAGCTTGGCGATTGGCAACGGAGATTCACAATGCTAAACCGGGTGATGGGGTGACACCCGCACTCTTTATCGATACGCTCGCACCATTGGGATTTTCGATCGAGCTACATCCCCATTATCACAATGTTGGCGACGAATTGTTTCGCGGCGATCCGGGGAAGATGGGTTTTAAAGATCGCCTGATCGAGTTTTTCGCTGGTGATGATGCCCCTCAACCACCACAGTCGATCGCTTGTGTTGCCCGCAAACGCGCTGAAGATGGGTAAAATAATCGGCAGATCTCGATCGATCGAAATCTGCGATCGGGTTGCAAGCACATTCGAGCCGATTTAGCTCTATTCCGCTGCTGTCGCTTCTGTAGCAACGTCTGCTGCTTCAGTTTCTGCGCTGACTTCTTCTGGTGCTGCTTCCTTAATCACTGGCGGCTTGGCTTTGCTGGGTTTTGGCCCTCTCATCAAGGCGAGATTTTCAGGTGCTTTGGGTTCATCTCGTTTGTTTGAGTCTCTTCTGCCACCTTTGTCGGCACTACGATTGGAGCTACTACTCTTCTTACTGGGGGCTTCGGAAGATTTGGGGTTACCGTCACTCTCAACAGGTGGATTTTGACGATCGGCTTTCTTGATTGGACGGTCTACCATTGTTTGGTTTTGAATTATTATATATATTTTAGCTGGTGAGGGGGCGATCTCTATGACTCGTCCGCACCAACTTGACTGTCTTGATTCGCTGTCTTGAAAAGGTGCTTTACTTGGGGAAACCCCAAGAACGCACTTTTCGCAAACCCTCGGTGAACCCGAGGATCGCGAATCGCTGCCATCTACTTTACAATACTTCCCTTGGTTGCGATCTGCGATCTCGATCTTTTACATTACTTTGCACAAAGTTGATTTCTGAGTGCCCTGTTCTCTATACTCAGAACCCATGCGGGATAGATTAGAACGGATCGAAACAATTAAGGCTGGCAGTCTCAGCGGGATTGTCGCCGGTAGCGTTTATGGGGTCACGATCGTACTCGATCGATTGGTGCTGCCATTATCAAAATCGCTGCTCTGTCTGGGTTTGGAAGCGGCGATCGCGATTTTTAGTGGGTTTCTATTTGGGATTACTTACCGTTATGTCATTCGGACCGATCGCAATCACCATCTCAATGCTGGTGCGGTGTTAGCTTTTGGGTTGGTACGCGGTTTGGCACAGCTAGATGTGAGTGAATTCGATCTCTCACAAGTTTGGATGGATGGCTTAATAGTCGGTAAGAGTGTGGTGATGTTTGCGATCGCTCGGTATACTCTCGATTATGCGCTGGCGGCAAGTTGGGTGTTACCATTTACGCAGCAAAGTCAGCCAGCATCAACTACTCTAAATCTAGATCTGACGGTGGCAGCTCGAAAAAACTAGCGGTTGGGTTGAATTTGGGGATGTTTGGTTCGATCGTTCAGCTCCACCTCTGCTAACAATATTTACCCGATCGATGCGGTCGTCTGAAACTGGTGATTCGGGAAATTTTCGTGATTCGATCGTTCGATCGAGTCAGGGTATACTGTGCGCCAAAATAGCAGCTTCTAGATGAATGTTTTTTGAGCTGACTCTCAACAAAATATTCATCGAAGAACATTTTGAAAAAAATCGGGATCTGCCCATCGAAGTCGTTTTGACGGCTAAATTATGCGAATAAAATCAGCGAGATCGTAAATTTAGTCCCACAATCTCCTGCCCTGACGAGTATGTAATTTCTCGTGTGTATCGGCTAACAATTGGGGAATATTTAATTGCTGTGGACAACGCGGCAAACAATCGCCACACTCATTACAACGGTTGGCTTTCATCCCTGGGAACCAATGTCCAGCATTTTCAAACATCTGATAACGGTACTGTCCATAGTCGGTCATCGCATACGCAACGGCTAGATTTCGCAGTCTCAATACTTCGGGAATATTAATCTGGGCGGGACAAGGCAAACACGCATTGCATTGACTGCATAGATCGGTATTGAGGCTAGTTTGTAATTGTCGCTCCAAACGATCGACTATGCCCCGTTCTTGAGTTGTGAGCGGATAGTCGGCATCGGCAACAGCGAGTGAAGGGTAGAGTTCGTCAGGATTTGCCGCACCGAGACTGAGGGTGCTAATCCGATCGTCTGCTAATAACCACCGATAATTGAAAGCTAGGGGTGTCAATGGTTGGCACAATTCTACTAGATGCGGCGGTGGGGTGTAGAGTTTGCCGCCTTTATCTGCTGGGGAAATGATAAATATCCCCATGTCATATTTACTCGCAAGTTCGATCGCGGGTGCCAGTCGTTGGGAGAAGTAGTAATAATGCAAGTTGATAAACTCAAACAATTGCGTCTCGATCGCGGCGAGAATCAGTTCTAAACTGCCGTGAGTGGAGAAACCAATGTGTTTGACCTTCCCACACTCGATCGCGTCGGCAATCGCCGGGTAGCAGCCATCTTTTACCCAGTCTAAATGTTCGGGGGTATTAATGCCGTGGATGCCCAGACAGTCTAAATAATCTACCTGCAAGCGTTCTAGCGATTCATCGATCCACTCTGCCATCACCACTCGATCGGGTGTCGGCGGCAATTTGGTTGTAATATGCAATTGCGATCGATCTACTGGTAACTCTCGCTGGAGAGCTAGCCCCAAATATCGCTCACTTTGTCCGTAGCCTCTGGCTGTCTCTAGATGGTTGATGCCCATTTCGATCGCTTTTCGCACGGTGCGATAAGCTATTTCAGGATCGGCTAAACAGCGCATCGTTCCTAGCGAGAATGCGGAGAGTGCAAGATTAGTTTTGCCAAAACGACGGTAGTGCAATTTAGAGGGTAGAGGGTAGAGGGTAGATGGTAAATGGTAGCGGTTAGATGGTAGAGGTTAGATCGTAGAGGGTAGAGAATCTAAACTCATTATTACCCATTACCCATTACCCATTACCCATTACCCCTAATTGGTTCCAAATGCGCGATCGCCAACATCGCCCAAACCAGGAACGATGAACCCAGATTCATTGACATGTTCGTCAATCATGGCGGCGTAGATACTCAGTGTGGGATAAGTCTCGCTGAGTTTCTGTAAGGCTGGTGGGGCGGCGATAATTGTAATAATCCGCACGTAGGCTGGATCGATCCCTCTTTGAACTAATTCTGTCATCGCTTGCATAATTGTCCCCCCAGTTGCCAACATCGGCTCGGCGATGATAATCCGCGTATCTGGATCGAAGCTGTCGGGTAATCTATTTAGGTAACAACTTGGCAGTAATGTCTCTTCATCCCGCACCAATCCCAGATGATAAATTGCTGACTCTAGGGGTAAAACTGACTGAATCCCCTCAACTAGTGTCAAACCCGCTCGTAAAATCGGCACGATCGCGAGTTTAGTCTGCGGATGAACGAATGTCGCTGTAGTCTCAGCCATCGGTGTCGGAATCTGAAGATCGATCGTCGGTAGCCATTCCCTAATTGCTTCATACGCCAACCATTTTCCCAATTCTGCCAATGTTTGGCGCATGATTTTGGGCGATGTCTCCACATTCCGCGCCATCCCCAACCAATGTTTGATTAATGGGTGTGGGGGTACATATACACGTAGTTGGATTGCCATAAGGATAGGGATTAGGGAATAGGGGATAGGGAATAGGGAATAGGGGGTAGGGATTAGGGAATAGGCTTTGGGCTTTAGGCTTTAGCCTAGGAAAAATACTTTTGAACCTCTTTCCCTAATACCTAATACCTCAAGCCTAATCCCTATCCCTATCCCCTATTCCCTTCATAACAATGCTTGATACGCTGCTTTAGTCAATAACTCGATTTCAGCTAAAGTTGGTGCCTGAACTAGTTCATCACCATTCGTATTTAACCACAATAAATACTCAATATTTCCGGCTGGCCCGACTAGTGGCGACCAAGTTAAGCCGCGATAGTCCCATCCCAACTCTTGTGCTGCTGTTAATACCCCAGAAATTGCCCCGGCTTGGGCTGCTGAGTCTCTCACTACTCCATGCTTGCCGATCGCGCTTTTACCGACCTCAAATTGCGGTTTAACCAGCAATAAGAGTTCTTGTGGTGGTGCCAATAGCAGTTTTAAGGCGGGTAAGATTTTAATTAGGGAAATGAATGACACATCGACGACTCCCAGATCTGGTAATGTGACTGGGTAAATATCGGCAATGGGTGTTCCATAGAGTTCGG
>JBBRVB010000032.1:0-18502 GCA_038247275.1 Chroococcales cyanobacterium | reverse complement strand
TGCTCACCCATTAATGTAAAACTAGCTAACTTATCGGTGACATCTTTTAACTTCACCCGATCGGCAAAAAAGATATACTTGTCAAGCCAATCAAATAAATATTTACGACGATTGGGTGAGACAATTAACAATACCTCATCATCTAAAATTAATCCAGTTGTGAGATCGATCGTTCTGGCGGTAGAAGTCACAAATACTGTATTGCAACCTGCTCCAGGTTGGCGTTTTTCAAAGTCTGCCGTACTTTGATTGTGTAAGAAGCGCAGCCTGTCGCGATCGCTAACGATAATTTTTCCCCAATCAGAACTATTATAAATAGCAGCACCCGATCGAGCAGCTTGTAGTGTTGTTTGTAAATTAGTCAAATTAATATTTTCCATAGTTATTGGTTGTGAGATGTAGACTTAGGACGATTAGCTACGATGGTAACTACTGTACTTAAGATCGATACTTATTGAGGCAGATTCTCAAAAACACGGGCAATGACATCTTTAGCCTTATCATCCAATCGATGCCAATCAGGCGTTTGTGCTTCCATGTCGATGAGACTGATATCAACTTCTACAGTTTGGCTTTCTAGTTCGCTGTGACTGCCATGATAATTGAGAAAACATACTTGATAGCATAAGTCCCAAATATCAAATTTCAACTGTCGGTTGGGGGATTGGAGACAGAGATAATTAATTGGGTGCGGATCTTTTACTTCCTCATAGCTGACTTGCCAAGTAGTAGAAATCTCCGACTGTTGACGGATGCGATCGATAATCCGAATATAAATCGGTTGCATCAGCAATTCTGCTTGTTGCCAAGCTAATTCGCTAGCAAATTTAGGCTGCATAAATTAAAGATTATTCAAAATAAGAATCAAAACTTAACTTTTTTGGCTGGGTGGCGGTGTGCTCCTGCGAATCTGAAGCCGGCGTATTTATTGGTGTTCAGAGACTACTAATTAAAATCTAGCACCAGCAGCAAGCTAATTTGGTCGATCGAACACATCAGTTGACATTCGGTTATAATGGTGGCTGTCAGTTATCACGACCGAAATTGTAATGTTTGGCGATTTTTTAGACAACATCGGGCGATACCCAAGCTATTTTGTAACGATTGTCCTCGGTATCTTCTTTTCAGCATTTAGTTGGTTGGCACCGTTATGGAAACGCCCGATTACCGCAGTTGCGTTGGTGGGCTTTTTGGTGGGTACGGTGATGGTGGTGGTGTTGACACTTAGAGCGATGCTGGGAATTACTCCCGTCACCTAAGTTTGTGGCCAAAGTTAAAAGGTTTAAGAAAAATTATGACTAATACTCGTCGCGTGTCGCGTGTCGCCGAATTAATCAAGCGCGAAGTCAGTCAAATGATCCTCTTTGATATCAAAGACGACAGGGTTGGTGCGGGGATGGTGAGTGTCACGGCTGTAGATGTAGCTGGAGATCTTCAGCATACCAAAATTTTCGTGAGTATTTATGGTAGTGATGAAGTTCGCGCCACGACGATGGAAGGACTCAAGTCCGTGACTGGATACGTGCGGAGCGAACTAGGTAAACGAGTTCGGCTCAGACGGACACCAACGGTAATTTTTGTTGAGGATACGTCATTCGATCGAGCAACTAGCGTTCTATCTCTCATCAACCAACTTAGTTTAAAGCGTGGTGAGTCAGAAAATCTCGAACCATCGGCATCGGATCGTGAATTTACAGCTCAATCTGATGAGGTCGAGGTTTTACCAAAGACTGAAACTCAGGTCTAGCAGTGTCACATTTTACCCAGGTTTCGGGCACAAACCCGGCACCCTGTATTTATGAGAGCCAGCTATAAATAAAGAATCCTGCCAAATTAATTTGGCAGGATTCTTTGTTTACCTAACTAAACTCTCATGAAATCGATTAGTCGATATCATTCAAGAACAATACTGGCTCAGAATCACGGTTGATCCCTTTCTCAAAACCAGCAGCAGCAGCGCGTGCGCGTCCTGCGTGCCAGAGGTGACCGATAAAGAAGAAGAACCCTAAGACGAAGTGAGAACAAGCCAACCACGCACGCGGCGAAACGTAGTTGAATGCGTTGACTTCAGTGATGACACCACCAACTGAGTTCAAGGAACCCAATGGAGCGTGTGTCATATACTCAGCAGCACGACGTGCTTGCCAAGGTTGAATATCATTCTTCACTTTGCTCAAGTCCAAACCGTTAGGTCCACGTAGTGGCTCTAACCAAGGACCTTGGAAATCCCAGAAGCGCATGGTTTCACCACCGAAGATGATTTCTCCTGAAGGAGAACGCATCAAGTATTTACCCAAACCAGTAGGACCTTGAGCGGTTGCAATGTTTGCACCCAGACGTTGGTCGCGGATGAGGAAGGTCAATGCTTGTGCTTGAGAAGCTTCGGGACCTGTGGGACCGAAGAATTCACTAGGATAAACAGTGTTGTTGTACCAAACCATGATCGACGCTACGAACGCCATCAAGGATACAGCAGCTAGGCTGTAGGAAAGGTAAGCTTCACCAGACCAGATTAGTGCGCGACGTGCCCAACCAAAAGGCTTGGTTAGAATGTGCCAAACACCACCACCGATACATAGTAAGGCAACCCAAATGTGTCCGCCGACAACATCTTCTAAGTTGTTAACGCTGATGATCCAGCCTTCGCCGCCGAAGGGAGCTTTCAACAGATAACCGAAGATAATTGCGGGGTTGAGTGTCGGATTGGTTACAAGGCGAACGTCACCGCCACCTGGTGCCCAAGTATCATACAAACCACCAACGAACATTGCTTTGATGACCAGCAATAATGCACCACAACCCAAGATGATTAGGTGGAAGCCCAGAATCGAGGTCATTTTGTCCTTGTCTCTCCAGTCATAGCCGAAGAAAGAAGAATACTGCTCTAGGGTGTCAGGACCACGCAATGCGTGATACAAACCACCCACACCTAGTACCGCAGAGGAGATCAGATGCAATACACCAACGACGAAATAGGGGAATGTATCCACAATTTCACCACCAGGACCAACACCCCAACCTTGGGTAGCCAAGTGAGAAAGCAAGATGATCCCTTGTTCGTACATCGGTTTTTCGGGTACGAAGTGAGCCACCTCAAATAGGCACATAGCTCCAGCCCAGAAGACAATCAAACCCGCGTGGGCGACGTGTGCGCCCAACAGCTTCCCAGACAGATTGATCAGACGTGCATTACCAGACCACCAGGCAAACCCAGTTGAATCTTGGTCTCTGCCGCCGACCATTGTAGTGTTAAAGGGCGTTTCCACTCTTGCAGTACCTCGATCGATGAACTATAAAATAAAATTCGAGTGAACTACCAACATTTATTGCCAAGGCTACAAATGCCAGCTTCCCAATTCACTGAAAAAAGCCGCGAGAATCATCTGACTCTGTTGGTCTGACATTTCCTGCGTGGCGGCAATCCACCACGGTTCCAAGGGCAGAAGTCCTGGTTCCCAAGACCCAATTTTTTTGCTTTTCCCGCATACCGATAAGCTTGGTTTTCGCTTGTCGCATTGATGGTCAAGGCGTATAAATTAAAAAAACCGGAAGATAAATAGATTGTATATTTATCTTCCGACGTTTCAAAGCTTTTTAGAGCGCGTTACCACGAGGTAAGACTTCTTCAGGGAAGATGAATTGTTCGTGTGGTTGATCCTGAGGAGCCATCCAAGCACGAATCCCTTCGTTGAGGAGAATATTCTTGGTGTAGAACGTTTCAAACTCAGGGTCTTCAGCCGCTCTCAATTCTTGAGATACGAAGTCATAAGCGCGGAGGTTCAGAGCCAAACCGACGATCCCAACGGAACTAAACCACAATCCAGTCACAGGGACGAACAGCATGAAGAAGTGTAACCACCGTTTGTTGGAGAAAGCAATCCCGAAGATCTGCGACCAGAAACGGTTGGCAGTTACCATCGAGTAGGTTTCTTCAGCTTGAGTAGGATCGAAAGCGCGGAAAGTGTTGGAACTATCGCTTTCGCTATCTTCAAATAGAGTATTTTCTACAGTCGCACCGTGAATGGCACATAATAATGCACCACCAAGAATCCCAGCAACACCCATCATGTGGAAGGGGTTGAGAGTCCAGTTGTGGAAACCTTGTAAGAATAGGATGAAACGGAAGATTGCAGCTACGCCGAATGAAGGTGCGAAGAACCAACCAGATTGACCCAATGGGTAAATTAGGAAGACACTAACGAATACAGCAATTGGACCGGAGAAAGCCAGCGCGTTGTAAGGACGAATTCCAACTAGACGAGCGATTTCAAATTGACGGAGCATGAAGCCGATCAGACCGAATGCACCATGAAGAGCAACAAATGCCCATAGTCCGCCAAGTTGACACCAACGGGTGAAGTCACCTTGTGCTTCAGGTCCCCATAACAGCATTAAGGAATGACCCACGCTGTTGGGAGGAGTAGAAAGAGCGGCAGTTAGAAAGTTGCAACCTTCGAGGTAGCTAGAAGCCAAACCGTGGCTATACCAAGAAGTAACAAATGTTGTACCAGTCATCCAGCCGCCGAGAGCCAAGAATGCACAGGGGAATAGTAAGATACCAGACCAGCCGACGAATACGAACCGATCTTTTTTTAGCCAGTCGTCTACAGCATCAAAGATGCCTCTTTCGACCTGCTGGTTGCCAACTGCAATGGTCATGATGCAGTAAATCTCCAGATAATATTATGAGGACAGTAGAATTCGCGATCGACACATGAAATACATGCGTCGGTACACAAAGGTTGAGCTGATTTATTAAATCAGTTTACGTTTCTTTACTCATTTTAATAGAATTGTGTCAAATTGGGCAGAATCTTTACATTTTCTTCGACAAAATTTAAGATTTCGGTGAATAATAACCAAATATCCCCTCATTTATAGAGTTTCATGAGTATTCATACTCACAAATTTACTCGATCGAGTCGGTATTTTGGCATCGATCGACATTCGATTTACCGATATGAGGATTTTACCAAGCTGAATGGGGATCGATCGAGTTAACCAATCAAATTTTACCAGTTGCTAGCCACCGAATTGGCAATCAACGTACAATTAAGGTTTCTACCCAATCTCAATACTGTATATGTACGTTATCGAAATCTTGCTCAAAAGTACAGCTATGCCCATGTCAGTACAGCGGAAGACGATCGAAGAAGCGGCCACCGTCTACCAGCAGGTACTAGATGCAATGAAAGGACACGATGTGACGATGCTAGAATTGTCGTGCGATCGACAACCCGAAAAGAAAATTTGTGTGATGACTGAATCGATCGTCGCCGCTCAAATGTATGAGAAGTCCGGTGCGGCGGCTTCAGGTAAAACACCTGGGTTTGTGGCATTCGCTGGAGTTTAGACTGAGTGTTTGTCAAGATGGCATCGATCTGCTCGGATTAGAACGAGAATGCCATCACCCTACTTCCCACCCCCGCTGTTGCTGTATGACCGAATCCTTTCCCCTCTCATTACCAGCAATCGAGGTCAAAGATCTTTCCTTTGCTTGGGCCTCTGGTAAAGTTGCCGTCGATCGTTGTTCCTTGAGTGTGCCGCGCGGTGAATTCTGGATGTTGCTGGGCACTAACGGTAGCGGCAAATCGACATTATTGCGACTGATTGCTGGATTGCTGGCTCCCCAAATTGGCACGATCGATATTCATGGCGGGTTAGGGATGGTCTTCCAAAATCCCGATTGTCAACTAGTGATGCCCACAGTCGGTGCCGATGTGGCATTTGGGTTAGTTGCCGAACAGCTCACTCCCAGTCAAGTTCGACACCGCGTGGTAGAAGCTCTCAGTGCTGTCAATCTCGCTGACTTAATTCGTCGTCCGATATATGCCCTCAGTGGCGGTCAAAAGCAACGGGTGGCGATTGCGGGGGCGATCGCCAGACAGATCGATACAATTTTATTTGACGAGCCTACTGCGCTGCTAGACCCCGATGCCCAACTAGATTTAGTCGCTCAAGTCCGCGATCTGGTCAAAAATCGGGGTTTAACTGCGCTATGGGTGACGCATCGGTTAGAGGAGCTAGACTATTGTGATGGGGCATTTTTGATTGAAAATGGACGATTGGTAGATCGTGGCGAACCCGAACGAATGCGTCAGCGGTTGATGAGATCGGTCGAAGTGTGAGTCGATCTGTAACAGATCCCTAATATTGATAGTTTTGGCTAATTCCTCTAAAGTGAGAGGTGAAATATTAGGACAAACTTATGGTGTGGCGTTGGTTAGTAAGTATGGTAGCGATCGTGCTAATCGCGTTAACTCCCATTAGTCCTGGTCTAGCACAGCCCGCACCTGCTGATGTGACTGATGCCCAATTTGAACTAGGCGACAAACTCCGCACCCAAGCTTTTACAGCGACAAATGAGGGAGATTTTGGTAGTGCCGAAAAGTATTGGACGCAATTAATCGAGTTATTTCCCCAAAATCCGGCAATTTGGAGCAATCGGGGCAATTCTCGTGTCAGTCAAAATAAACTCACTGAAGCAGTCACCGATTTTGATAAATCGATCGAGTTATTGCCAGGATATCCCGATGCTTATCTCAATCGCGGGACAGCTTTGGAAGGTTTGGGAAAATGGGATGCCGCGATCGCCGACTATCAATATATCCTGTCGATCGACCCCAAAGATGCGATGGCTTACAATAATTTGGGTAATGCCTACGGTGGTTTGGGAAAATGGGATGCGGCGATCGAAAACTACCTCAAGGCTTCGGCAATTGCACCTGATTTTGCCTTCGCGCGCGCTAATTATGCCCTCGCCCTCTATCAGAGCGGTGACACTGCTGAAGCAATGCGGAATATGAAAAATATTGTCAGAAAATATCGCGATTTTCCTGATGTGCGGGCAGCTCTGAGTGCGGCATTGTGGCAAGATGGTCAACGCGGTGAGGCTGAAAGTAACTGGGTGGCGGTGATTGGTTTAGATAGTCGGTATAAAGATTTAGATTGGGTCAAAAATACCCGTCGCTGGCCACCAAGTATGGTGTCAGCTTTGGAGAAATTTTTGAAATTACAGAATTAAAAGACTGCAACTGCACCATCTTGGCGAAGAATCTCACACAGCGATCGCTTTCGGGTGCTAAAAGTGCGATTTGTTGTCTACTACTAACATTTATAGACTCTCCACCAGTTGTGAAACCACCTCAACTTACCGCCAGCGATCTGGAGCGACTAGCTGACTTGCGATTGCTCAAACCGGCTAGATCCGCTAGCCTACATCCGCCCTCGCGCGGAGAACGCGTTGCCGATCTTGTTACCGAAGTGGTTGGCTCGTGGAGATTTATCATCATCCAAAGCTGCTTACTCGCACTGTGGATCGTGCTAAATGTGTTGGCTCTCATCGGGCACTGGGATCCATATCCATTTATTTTACTCAACCTCGCCTTGAGTTTTCAGGCGGCTTATGCGACACCATTTATTTTGATGAGTCAAAATCGCCAGTCTGAGATCGATCGCCATCGCGCACAACAGGATTTGGACTGCGATGTCAAAGCGGAAATGGAGATCGAATTGCTCCATGAGAAGCTAAATTTACTTAAAGATCGAGAAATAGCCGAGCTGCATCAATTAATTCAAACTCAGTCTGAGACAATTTCTAGAATAGAAAGAATGTTGCTGCGGCAGGGTGATACTTGAGCGTAGGCATCATCTCAAACTTGGGGAGAGGTGGTAGCGGTGGTAGCCTTACGAGTACGCTTATGCTTAGGCTCGACTGCTACGGGGGGATTTAGAGGCTGTTTGGTGGTGGGCAGGAGCGATGATTTAGAAGCCGCTTTGCGAGTGTGGGGTGTTTTTGGCTCAATCGCGTCAAGTTTCGCCGCGATTTGGGTGTCCCCAGCAGCTAAAAGTGTTGTAGTCTGTGCCGTTGAGACTGGATCTAGTTTCTTAGGCTCTTGAAGAGTTACCGGTTGGTTAGCACCGAATGAAAATTTTAACTGGGGATTGGCCGCAATAGCTAGTACCATCCCCAAGATTAAATACACTGGAAATGGGAGATTGATTGCTTGGATCGACTGGAACAACTGGACGATCGCCAACAGAATGAAGAAGACTGCGATCCAAAATTGAGCCATAGATTTAAAATTTGGAGTGAGGGAAGATTGGAGCGCGATCTACCTTGCTGTTTGTTTGTTGGCGTAGCCGCTCGAATCGAGCATCGAAACTGATGGGATAGATGTCAGAGAGATAATGTTAGACAGCGATCGCCACTAGTTGTGTAGACAATATCCGAATCAATCTCAATTGTCAAGGGTGGAAAAACAGAGATAACTTCGTTACAAAAAGCCAACAGTTATCCATAAAAATATCGTATTTACAATATTCATGAATTTTCAATAAAGGTGGTAAGCTATTAGGCGACGAGTTAGGAAACCTTAACTTTGGCAATTGTCGAAATAACCCCCGATTTTTCCAGTTTAACTACAACGGATCGACTACTTGAGTCGATCGCTCAAAGTCCAGATGGTGTCACAATTAAGGAGCTAGCCGATACTTTAAACCGTCCGATCTCGATGCTGCAAATCTGTCTGAAGATCTTGATAGCTAGTCAAAAAGTAGCTATCAAACAGCAAAATCGCGGCGGTCAATTTGCAAAAGTATACGTGCTGAGACTGGCAACAACGCAGCCCCATCAACAGTTTCGGTTCGCAACCAGTCATGGTTATCGAGCCATCACACCAATTCACTTACGCGAAGTTGCTGGTTTGACAAAACTGCAACTAGCAATTGAATTGGGACTGAGTGTAAGAACGATTAATGATTGGGAGCACAAACGCACTCAACCAAAATTAGTTCCTTCACAGCTCAAGCAAATGATGTCAGTGTACCAATGTACCCTAGATGAACTAATTGCTGCTTTTGAATGAGTGTATTAATATATACTTTATCCATCAATAGCAGTAGCTGAGTAGGTGCTAAATAGGACTTTGCCATTGGCAATCGCTTGTAATTTGATTACTAACGGTCCTAATGTATAAGTATCCCGATCGACAATCGTGATGATATCGATCGGGTATTTTTGGGTCTTAACTCGTTCTAAGAACTGCACGTATGTCGCCAATTGCCCATCACCAATTTGCGGTCGATCGTCCAAAATACCCGCTCGACGGGCGCGAAGCTGGGATGCGATGAGGAGCATATTTAATTGTTGGCGAATTTGGTCTTCATTCATCGTCACTGGATCGACACTTACTTGGGCAACTTGAGCATTGCGATCGAATAGTTGGCGATCGGGTGCTGCATCGATAAATACTTGAATATTGCGATCGCCAATCGCATAGTTGCCTATCGACAAGATTCGCACCACATAGTTACGCCGCTTGGTAAGTTGCTGTTTGAGTTGAGCTAGTTGGTTGGGTGAGATGGCGATTACCTGTCGCGTCGGATCGGAATTTTCAGGACTTGTTGCTTGCAGCGCATAGGTATTTGCTTTGGCTAGTAGACTATCGATCGCTTTGGTGGTAGCTGTGGGGCTGGTGACTTTGATGACGCTACTTGCCAAGACTCGATCGCGAAAAATGCCGATATTACCTTGGCGAATCTTGCGATACTCTTGTTCGATATTATTAACTTCTTTTTCTAGCGAAGCCAAACCCTGCCGATTAGCTTTAATTTGTAATTCGGTTTTTTTGAGTTGTCGATCTCTGAGCTTTAATTGCATCGCCCGAGTTTGAAATTCTCGCTCCAACTGTTGATGCTGCTTGTCTTTTTCCTTGAGCTGGGCTTGTCGAACTTCGAGTTTGCGATTTAGTTGCTCGATTTGACTTTTTAAATTCGATAGTTCTTGTTGATGGGTTTGGAGTTGTGCCTCGACGCTCACCAATCTGGTGGTATGGCGATCTAAATCTCGCTCTAATTTATTGGTGATATTTTCATAAACTTGTAACCGCTGAGTTTGCTGGCGTAAATTTGGTAAAACTGTTGTCAGATCGAGTCGCTGTTGGAGTTGTAACTTCTGAGTACCAATCTCGATCGATCGTTCCTGAAGAGGGGTAATTGCCGCTTCTAGTCGGTTAGTTTGTTGGTTAAGGTTTTTGAATTGGGTAGAGACTACCTGCTGCTGTGCGGTCAGATCGCCGCGCTGGCGGACGATTTCTGTGACATCAGCAACTAAGTCATTGCGCTGACGGGAGACAGATTGAAGCTGCTGTTTGGTATTGTTAAAGTTCTGCGCGGCGATTGATTGCTTGAGCAGTTCGTCTTTGAGCGATTTATCGATGCCGGAGAGCAAGTTCTGAGCTGTTGATTGCTCATCGCGGGCGACTGCCAACTCGCGTTGCACTCGGTCTTTTTGCTCTAGGGCGCGATTGAGATTTTCCTTGGTATCGGAAAGCTTGCGCTGGATTTTTTGGAGATCGAACACTCCCGTGCGGAGTTGTTCGCTTGCCCCAAAAATCAGTGTTAATACGGAACCCGAAATCAGTGTGCCAGTAACAATCGTCACTAAAGTTGCGGTTTGACGCGGACGTAGTTTAAATAAAGTCAATCTTGCCTTACCTACCCGCGTCCCAATTCGATCTCCAGACACCGCGATAATGCCCCCCAAGATCAACATTGCCCCGATTAGAAGATAACCACTGGTCATATATGTAGGTGAATCTGGCGTTGTGCTTGGGTGAGAATGAGATCGGGGGATCGAGGTGTAGAGATCGAGCAAACAATCTAGTTACGAAAACTAAGCATCTGCTGCCAATTATTTAGTTAAGGTTTATGCTGGGTGATGAAAAGAAGCTAATATTTATGATATCACAGCCATTCCAGCGGGAAGAGAGTGTAGCGATCGACGAGCCAGAATCCCACAAATCGTCGATTACTCATAAATATTAGCTCAAATTAATTGTCGATCGGCTCCAATGTGCCATAGAATCTAGGGACTGGTTGTAGTGGATTAGTTGCCAATGACTGTGGGCCGTGGGTTTGATTCCCAGTTGACTGAATCCTGGTTACGCCAAAGTCTAGACCTGGGATTGGTAATTGCCCTCACATTTCTGGTGTTATTGGCGGTCAGAGATCGTCGAACGCTTTGGATGGTACGAGGGCTAATTGTGTTGATGGTAGCTGCTGCTATCGGCGAACGGTTGCAATTTCGGCTGTTGAGCTTTGTCCTTGACAAATTAGTAGTGGGGGCGGCACTGGCGATGTCAGTGGTGTTTCAGTCAGAGTTTCGCCGCTTTTTGGAGCAATTGGGGCGGGGAAATCTATTGCCCTCAATTCGATCGACTCACCGCGTTAGCGATACCGCAGACCGATCCATCGACCAAATTGTCGATGCGGTCAAGGAGTTATCTCAACAACGAACTGGCGCATTGATCGTCCTGGAAACTAACGATCTGATGCTCGATGAGCGGGAGTTTGCCGTGCCCGGTGTCAAATTAGATGCTAAGTTATCAAAGGAATTAATCCAAACAATTTTTCAAAATGCAACTTTACTACATGATGGGGCAGTATTTATTCGGGGCGATCGAGTGGTATCGGCAGGTGTAATTTTACCTTTGTCCGATCGGACTGCATCCAGACAGCTAGGAACTCGCCACCGAGCGGCGATGGGAATTACCGAACGCACGAACAATTGCGTATGTATCGTCGTCTCGGAAGAGACGGGATCGATTTCGCTAGCTGAGGCTGGAGTGCTCGATCGACCCCTCACTAGCAGTAAACTGAAAGAGCTATTGGAAACTCGGTTTGCCCCGATTGGCGAGACCGATTTGCGTTCGCCGAGTTTATTGGGCTTGGGACGCAAATTTAGTGCTCGTGCGGTGAGACTCTGCCGTCGATTGCTCCGATTGCCGGAACACAAATGAACTATGAAATTACTACGGCGCGATAATTCATAATTCATAATTCATCATCCATAACTTCTCAGATGACCTTCAAAACACCCAGTCTCATCGAACTACCAGCCGATTTAGATTGCAATCATTTACCACAACATGTCGCTGCGATCATGGATGGGAATGGTAGATGGGCAAAACGGCGAGGATTTCCCCGCATGATGGGGCACAAACGTGGTGCTGATGCGCTCCGAGAGCTACTCCGTTGCTGCAAGGATTGGGGGATATCCGCATTGACTGTCTATGCCTTTTCGACTGAAAATTGGGGGAGATCGCTGGAGGAAGTCGATTTTTTGATGACCTTATTTGAAAATCTCTTTCAGTCGGAACTGGCAGAAATGTTCATTGAGGGGGTGAAACTAGAAGTGGTTGGGGACTTGGAGAATTTGACACCATCGCTCTACAAGGCGATCGATCGAGCTAAAGTCGCCACCCAGCACAATCAAGGTGTGCGATTTACCGTCGCGATTAACTATGGTGGGAGACAAGAAATCGTCCGCGCTTGTCAGACAATTGCGACTCAAGTGCAGCAGGGGATGATTAAAGCTAGCGAGATCGATGAAAAACTGCTCTCTCAACATCTGCACACTGCCGATTTACCCGATCCCGATCTCTTGATTCGGACTAGCGGCGAGATGCGGATTAGTAACTTTTTGCTATGGCAGTTGGCTTATGCCGAAATATATGTTACCGATACATTATGGCCGGATTTCGATCGCCGCGCCTTTCATCAAGCCTTGCTCAACTACCAACAGCGTCATCGGCGGTTTGGTAAGGCTTAAACAGTTGACAGTTAACAGTTGACAGTTAAGATCGATCGGGTTGTGTTTGAGTCATTTTATTAATTAACTGGAGCTACAGCCCAATGTTGGATGGTGATGAGTCGCGATCGAAACATAATAAATTTCAACAATTGCAGTCACGCTTGCAAGGTTTGTGGCATAGTTTTGATGCCCAGATCGATAGTGATTGTGATATCTTAGTCGTGCCATCGCTGAGTCTCGATCGTGGCGAACTGCTCAAGGTGGAAGGGTGTATCCATTATGAGGAACGGTTGTTATTTTCGCTGATGCGATTGTCCAACCCGCGCACGCGGCTGATCTATGTGACTTCGGTACCATTAGCCCCAATCTCGATCGATTATTATCTGCAACTACTACCAGGAATTCCCTTTTCTCACGCTCGGGAGCGGTTGCTGTTATTTTCAACAGATGATTATTCGCTGCAACCCCTGAGCCAAAAAATGCTCGATCGACCGCGATTGCTCGATCGCATCCAGCAAGCCTTACGACCCGATCGATCGGTAATGATCTGCTATAATTCAACGGAAATCGAACGCGATCTGGCTCTACAATTGGACGTACCGCTCTATGCGCTCGATCCCGATTTACTTTACTGGGGTACCAAAGCTGGCAGTCGTCAAATTTTTGCTGAATGTGGACTTTCCCACCCAGATGGCAGTCAGTTGGTATTTAACGATCGCGATCTGGCAGTAGCAGCAGCGCAGCTCTGGAGCAGACAGCCCGATTTACTGCGGTTAGTCGTCAAGTTAAATGAAGGCTTTTCTGGTGAAGGTAACGCGCTCCTCGATCTGCGACCTTTAGGGCATCCTACCAGCGATTCTGCCCGAGTGCAGGCGATCGGTGATGCTTTCCCACAGTTGAGCTTTCAGGGTAGTAATGAAACCTGGGCTAACTTCCAGGTCAAAATTGGTCATCTCGGCGCGATCGTCGAAGCTTTTGTCGAAGGAGAAGGCAAACAATCTCCCAGCGTTCAGGGGTGTATTACACCAATGGGTACGGTCGAAATTCTCTCTACCCACGATCAAATTTTAGGTGGTCCCGATGGGCAAATTTTCTTGGGCTGTCAATTTCCGGCAGCGGCGGGCTATCGCCAGCAACTTCAGGATTTGGGACTGGTAATTGGCAAAAATTTAGCAGCTAAAGGAGCCATCGAAAGATTCGGTGTTGATTTTATTGCGGTGCAGAAGACTGATGGTGACTGGGATTTACACGCGATCGAAATCAACCTCCGCAAGGGTGGTACGACTCATCCGTTTATGAGTCTAAAATTCCTCACTAATGGTTATTATCAACTGGAAGATGGGCTGTTTTATAGTCAACAAGGGCAGCCTAAATATTATGTTGCTTCTGACAATCTCCACAAGCCCCATTATCGCGGTCTACTTCCCCACGATTTGATGGACATTGTTGCCCATCACCGCTTGCATTTTGATACGAGCACTGAGACAGGTACTGTCTTTCACCTGATGGGGTGCTTATCGGAATTTGGTAAAGTCGGACTGACAAGTATTGGTAATTCGTTAGCGGAAGCCCAGGAAATTTATTGCCAAGTCGAGGCGGTACTCGATCGGGAAACTCAGCTAGTCAACAGTAAATCTTCATTGCCGATCTCCTGGAGATGTCGTTAATTTAATTAATCTTAGGAACTAAATCCAATCGATATTTATAGATTGCGACCGGACGATTGCCCAGCTTGCCGAGCGTCCGAAAATAGTCGGGATCTTGCGGAGAGAGATAGATTGCTGAAATCTGAGTAGCGGTAATCGTGGGAGTGGGAGCAGCTAAAAATTGATAGCTAGTCGTAGTTTCAACGGTATTTAGATAAATTGTCGAAGTAGTCCGAAATACTTGCTGAGACACTTCCGTCGAAATAAACCGTCCGTCGCGAGCAACTTCACGATCGAATCCAGTCACAAATGCTTCTAGTTGACGCTCTTGGGTGAGCTGGGTAAGTTGTTTCGTGGGATTGTGCGGGTCGATTTTGACTGATTTGACGTTAGCCGCACCGAGATAGGCTGTCGCGATACTTAAACCATTGAATGCTCGATCTGCAACAATTTGCGGTGTGGGGGCACTAGCTTTAAGGCGCGGCAAACTGAGCGGTGAAAGTTTGACGGCTGTTTGGGGATCTGTGGGGATGAATTGGACTATAAACTCGATCGGTTTGTTGACATATTGACGATTGCTCTCAAAGCCAGGTGTGACGATTTCCGGTGCCAAGGGTGCAATTTGTTCGATGAGGGTACTAGTCGCAATCCACCGCCCTTGAAACCACTCAGGATAGCTCAATTCGCCCTCATGCTGCGTGACTTTTGGTTGAGTATCCCAATTCGGGTATTGAGCCAATCGATCTCTCAGATCGCCGGCGATGGCGATCTGAGTGCCCCCCCACCAGATCGCCAACATCCCGATCCAAGTTAAAATTGTGCGTCCAAAACCATTCATCACTAGTCACCAAAACATCAGCTTGCGATCGAACATTGCTACTTACAATACCTTGCACTGTCCGTAATAGCGCAACAAGTGATCGCACAATACCAATGCCACCATTGCTTCTACCATCGGTACCGCACGCGGCAATACGCAAGGATCGTGCCTGCCTTTGGCGGCTAGGGTTGTCTCTGCACCCGATTGGGTGACAGTATTTTGCTCCTTCCGAATCGTCGCTGTGGGTTTAAATGCTACCCTGATGATGATATTTTCACCATTGGAAATGCCACCTTGGGTACCACCAGAGCGATTAGTCCGCGTCCGAATTTCGCCATCTTCGTTGGTATAAAACTCGTCATTGTGCTCGCTCCCAGTCATCAGCGTCCCCGCAAACCCCGAACCGATCTCAAACCCTTTAGTCGCTGGCAGTGACATCACTCCCTTAGCGATATCGGCTTCCAATCTGTCAAATACCGGAACGCCCAAACCTTTGGGAACATTGCGGACTACGCATTCTACCACGCCACCAATCGAGTCGCCCGATCTGCCGATCGCTTCAATTCGATCGATCATCCGATCTGCACAGCTCAGATCGGGACAGCGGACGATGTTACTCTCTACCTGCTCCATCGTCACTGTAGTACTATCGACAGTTGCTTCGATATCCTGAATCCGCTTGACATAGCCGATGACTTCGACATTATTCACAATGTGCAGAATCTTCTTGGCAATCGCTCCCGCCGCTACTCTCCCAATCGTTTCTCGCGCTGAAGATCTGCCGCCACCTTGCCAATTCCGAATCCCATATTTGGCATCATAAGTCGCATCAGCATGAGAAGGACGATATGTTTTGACCATCTCATCATAGTCTTGAGACCTGGCATCTTTGTTTCTCACCAAGATACTAATCGGTGTCCCGGTAGTCTTCCCTTCAAATACCCCCGCCAAAATTTCGCAGGTATCAGTCTCCTTGCGAGGTGTCGTAATTTTACTTTGTCCCGGACGACGACGATCGAGTTCTACCTGGATTTCCGCTTCACTAATCTCCACCAATGGCGGACAACCATCGATGACGACACCTACCCCACCCCCATGCGATTCGCCATAAGTCGTAATTCTAAACAAATGTCCAAAGGTGTTGCCCATCTTACTCGATCGATCTTCAGTGATTAGTTACCAGTTTATCAGGCGTGGCGGAGGAGATTTGGATCGGCGGATCGAAAAATGCTACCGATCTTTACTAACCATACCCCCGTTATCAACCCACCCGCGATCTAGGCTCGATCGCCAGCAAGTGATTTCGATCGCCAAGTGCGCCACTAAGGTAGTCTAATCATGAGCTGACGTTACTATTTTTAAGATTTGGTGGCTGCTCTTATCGTCCACCGCTTCACAAAATTGGGGACGAGAAGATCTCGGATGGCAACTTCCGCGCTACAAAATAGATAATCGCACCGGAAAAATTTAGCACGATCGGCAACATTTTCCAGCCTTACCACTAGCTTTGAGACTAGCTAGATAAGTAGTAACGTGTTGATGTGTTTATTGATTTATCAGAACTGTGTAATTTTTCATGGCTGTTTATTTACTAAAGATTGTGCGCTATGAGCTAACGATCCGAGCAAGCTCAATTATTAGTAACTGTTACACAAACCCGACTTTTGATAATGGAGCGGTTGGTGTCCGCAACGATCGTAGTCCGCGTGACTCGATCGACGATAAAATAAAGGGATAGTACTAAGTGTACGCACAATCCCAACATTTCTCCGATCGATGATTAGTTACCTCAAAGGCACCGCGATTCAAATCCAGACACCGACGAATACGCGGTCGATTTTGGTGTTGGAGGTAAATCAAATTGGGTATGAATTACAGGTACCCCAGCGATTGGTACTAGAAGTCGTGATGAATGAGGCGATTCAGGTGTTTACCCATCAGCAGGTACGAGAAGACGCGATCTCTCTTTATGGCTTTAGTTCGGCAGCCGAGCGGGATTTATTTCGACAACTAATTAGTGTCAGTGGTGTCGGGGCAAGTCTAGCGATCGCGTTGTTGGATAAACTCGGACTAGCCGATACGGTTTCGGCGATCGTCACCAGCAATATTCAGCGGCTATCCACAGCCCCAGGTGTCGGCAAGAAAACAGCCGAACGCCTAGCTCTCGAACTTAGGAGTAAACTAGGACAATGGCGGGTGGCATCGGGATTGAGCGAATCGTTGCCACTGACTAGTCTAAATGCAACTATGCAAGCTGAAGTTGAAATGACATTGTTAGCTTTGGGCTATACAAATGATGAAATTCATCAAGCATTACAAGCGATTAGTCAAGATAGTTTGATGGTCAAAAGTCCGAATATTGAAGACTGGCTGCGGCTGGCAATTTCTAGCCTCCATTAGACCGATTAGTTATCGACGATCGCCACTGGTATGGTATTCTAATGTGTGGCTTTCATTGTCTTTATCTTTGCAATCGCTATTGTCAAGAGCATCCAATCGTTACAGCTCAAATTAGACCATAGCCCTGAACATCACAATTTAAGATTAATTTACATGTCCTCATCACCCCAGACTGAAGATTTTGATGATGCTGAGTTAGTTACGCTCACCGATGAATTGGGGCGCGAACTCCCCTGCTATATCGAGCGCGAACTCGAACTCGATGGCAAGACTTATTTGCTACTATTGCCAGAAGATGCGCCAATTGAAATTTTTGCGTGGAATGAAGATGATGATGTTACCGAACTAGTTTCGGTTGAAGAAGAAGCCGAGGTCGATCGCATCTTTGCTGATGCTCATGCTGTACTTTCCGAGCAAAATCTCGCGCTCAAACGGACAGCATTTACACTCAGCGCAGTTGGTGAATTACCACCACTAGATCCGACTGAGGTAGTGACGATCGAACTCGATGAAGAAGATGACCAATTAGAGCCGGAAGAATTTCAAATTCTGGCACGGTTTTACAATGAAGAACAAGAGTATGCCATTTGTACTCCGGTAGATCCACTGCTATTCTTTGGCAAGGCTGACGCTAATGGTTTGATTTCGTTACTCTCAGAAGAAGAAGCCGAGCAACTTCAGCCCATGCTTGAAGATATGTTACTAGATGAAATCTAGCTTTGGAGGATGACCATTGAAACCAGCTAAAACCACTTCTAAGCGGTGGCTGATTTTGGCACCACTGGCACTGCTGACACTCCTGAGTGGTGGCAGTCTGGCTTGGTGGAGTAATATCACCGCACCACCGACAAGCGATCCAAATGCGAAACCGATCTCGATTCAGATCGAGTCGGGGAAGACAATCCAAGCAATCGGGCAAGAACTGGAAACTAAAGGAGTGATTAAGTCTCAGCTAGCTTGGAAGCTCTGGACATCCTGGCAAGCCAAGCAGGGCAAAGGCTCACCCCAAAAAGGTAGTTATGAAATCGCCCCAAATCAACC
>JBBRVB010000031.1:0-18740 GCA_038247275.1 Chroococcales cyanobacterium | reverse complement strand
CAGCGATCACTGATTGTCTCACTCAACCTCAGATCAAGTATCATCTAGAACTGAAATCCTTGCTCACACTGCGATTTCAGACCTTCAATAAGGCTCAGATTATGACCGTTTAAAGTATATCTCCGTCGATCGATAGTACAATCGTTTGCGTTGAAAGGGCTGGCAATGCCCACCCTACTTATCTACCACTTATCTAATTATTTACTTCGCCAGATGTTTGCGATTCAATTCTTTGGGATAAATTTTCTTCCCATTGTGGATCGGTGGGATCGATCGCGATCGTCCGCCCCGATGCTTTCGTTGGCGTAGCCTCTCAGAATGAGAATCGATCTACATACACATGAAATGCCTGAATATTTTCACGATGGGTAAGCACATATTGACGTAGCTCATCAAGTCCCATCGTTTCATAATTAGCTGATGTCATGGCTCTCTTGAAAAGGTGCTCCACTTGCGGCTCACCTTTGGACGGGTTCCCCGTCAAAAAAGGTGAGACAAGACAGGGGAAACCCCAAGACCGCACTTTTCGCTCATACCCTCCTGTCGGCTTAATTTCAAAATCGCTATCACCAGCAAGCACGTATAACTTCCCCGTCCGCTCATCAATCCTGACAAGTTCTATGGCTCTATATTTCCAGTCAGGATAAATTACGTTAGTCAATCGATAACAAAGTCGATAAAGACCCTGAGCTTGCTCGTTGTTAGGTTCAATTTTAAACGTATTTCTTGAATGCCAAGGTCACATTGTGTCCGCCAAACCCGAAAGAATTGGAGAGGACGACATCGACATTGGCAGTGCGACTGACGTGGGGAACATAATCGAGATCGCAACCTACTGCGGGAGTTTCGAGATTGATCGTGGGGGGAATAAGACCGTGATGGATGGCGAGGGCAGATGCGACCCCTTCAATGCCACCTGCACCGCCGAGAAGGTGTCCAGTCATCGATTTGGTAGAACTGACGGCAATCTTATAAGCATGGTCGCCGAGAGCCTTCTTGATGGCGGCGGTTTCAGTAGGATCGTTAATCGGGGTGCTGGTACCGTGGGCATTAATGTAGCTGACGGCTTCGGGGGCGAGGCGGGCATCTTTGAGACAGAGGGACATGGCACGGGCGGCATCAATCCCGCCAGGGGTCTGTCCGGTCATGTGATATGCATCGCAGGTCATCGCATAGCCGACGACTTCGGCATAGATTTTCGCGCCGCGATTGATGGCGTGTTCGAGTTCTTCGAGTACTAGAATCCCGGCACCTTCGCCCATCACAAAGCCATCACGTCCGACATCAAAGGGGCGACAAGCGTGGAGAGGGTCATCGTTGCGAGTGGAGACGGCTTTGCAAGCGGCAAATCCAGCGATGCCCAATGGGGTGATCGCTGCTTCTGTACCGCCGCAAATCATCGCTGTGGCGTAGTCACCCTGGATTAGTCGAAAAGCTTCACCGATCGCGTTTGCACCTGCGGCACAGGCCGTGACGGTACAGCAGTTGGGGCCTTTGGCTCCGATTTCGATCGCGACGAGTCCGGCTGCCATATTGGCGATCATCATCGGAATCATGAACGGACTACAACGGCTGGGGCCTTTGGTAAGATAAATTTCTTGTTGTTCTTCAAGGATCTTGAGTCCGCCAATCCCCGTCCCGATGGTCACACCCACTCGATCGGCATTAGTCGGATCGATCGTCAAACCGGAATCAATCATGGCTTGCTTGGTGGCGCAGACAGCCAATTGAGCAAATCTATCCATCCGTTTGGCTGCTTTCTTTTCTAGATACAGCAGGGGGTCAAAATTTTTGAGTTCGCCCGCAATCCTACAGTCGTGCTTGGACGCGTCAAAGTGCGTAATCGCACCAATCCCATTCCGCCCACTCACCAAGCCTTCCCAATACTCAGCTAAGGTATTTCCAATGGGCGTAATCGCGCCTAAACCAGTAATAACAACACGTTTGCGATCGGTCCGCAGAGATTGTAGGTCGGAATTTGCCATGATGGATGTAGAGATTCAGAGGTGGGGTGCGAGGATGGGGGCTGTGCTCCGTGCGGAGATTGACTCCGCATTGCTGCACCGCATGATTTATTCAGTCGAGCTGGGCGGTACTAGCCTTGTTTGGCGTTGATGTAGTCTACTACCGATTGAACTGTTTGGAGTTTTTCGGCTTCTTCATCAGGAATTTCGACATCGAATTCTTCTTCGAGTGCCATGACGAGTTCGACGACATCAAGGGAGTCAGCCCCCAAGTCATCGGTGAAATTGGCTTCAGGCGTAATTTTACTAGCGTCTACTTCCAATTTGTCGGCAATTACGGCTTGCACTTTAGCCAATACATCTGCGCTCATATATGTTCCTTGTTAGTTTAAATAACGATTTTTCAGTCGCACCCGCTGTGTGGGTACGTCAATAGCACTCTACATCTTAATATGAAAATGCACCAGAGTAGGAGATAGGGGGTAGAGGGTAGAGGGTAGAGGGTAGGGGATAGAGTTAAAACACTCACCCATTACCCATTACCCATTACCCATTACCCATTACCTTCGGAATGGCAATCGCTTTGAGGACTTCGGCAAAATCAGACTCACTTACCAGGGGAATTAATTGCTGTAGATATGGCTGATAGCGAAATAGTTCGTAATCTCGATCGAGTAAATATTGAGCGGCGGCTAGATCGATGCCTTTACTGGTGTAGCTATTATAAATAATTGTCGGTGCAAATTTAGCGAGGGTTTGTTCGCCGCCAGTGAGAATTGCGAGTTCATTGCCTTCGGTTGAGATTTTGATGATTTCTAATCGATCGATTCCGGTTTGCAGCACAAATGTATCGAGCGTCATGCAGTCAACTGTTTCGATTTCAATACTCGGATCGATCGATTCATCATTGGCAGCTACATAGTTAAATTCACAGCTCGATTGTAAAATTAATCGGATCGGCCAATCGCGATCGCCGATCGCATTTCTAAAAATCTTCACGTTTTCAATCTGGTTAGTTCGACAAGTTTCGCGGAGACAATCAACGGCTTCACTAAATGGTTCGATCGAGTATACCATTCCATTTATCCCCACTCGCTGGGCGGCACTAAACGTATAGATCCCAAAGCTTGCACCGATATCGATCGCCTTCATTCCCGGTTGGAGATACTGTCGCCAAAACTCTAATTCTCGCTCGTACCAATCACCTTCAGCAAGGAGAGTGCGAGTAGTTGCACTCTGGAGGGTTGCTGGGACTGCGAGGGCAATTGCTGGCTCATCAAAGGGCACATAAGTCCACGGACTATCGATCGCCAGTTGTGTCCATTGCCACGGTACTTTAGCCAATCTTTGACTAGCATAATCTCCCCCAATCTGTTGCCAATGCTCGGCTGATTCTGGCTGTTCTAAATCTAGATAAGCCAGATATAATGACTGCAAAATAGCCGGATGATCCAATGCCAGATCGCCAGCTTGATGTAGATAAACTAATCCTTCTAGTTCTTGATTACCAATACTATAAATACCCAAGCGCAGATTGGGAAAAATTAGCTCTGGCATCAGTTGATTCATCAGATGTAATAGTCGCAAGCCAGTCTGATTGTCTAAAACGATTTGCGTGCGGCAAAGTACTTCTGAGAGCATCAGCATGGCTTGAGTGTAGCCATTCTCTGTATTTAAAATTCGTTGTAATTGTTCGCTCCGCCCATTGGTAATATGCGTGCGTGTCAGGGGCGGGATATAGACAATCCCTGGGTCGATTTTGGCTTCGGTATAGGTTGACTGGAGATTATTAATAAAAGCACTAAACGCAATCTGAGCCGCCTCACTATAGTTGCCCAGCATACAGTTGAGGAGGGCTAAGTGTGCAGAGCACAACGGGTGCTGGTTCAGCTCCGATCCGGCTTGCACGGCATCAAAAGCGATCTCGGCATACAAATCATGGGTGAGCGAGTTATCGCAGCTCTCAGCGGCAATTAAGGCAGCAACGGCTAAATTATTCCAATCTAAGGCTGTTTGAGGTTCTTCCCACTGACAATTATCTAAAACATGGGTGAGTTGATGAGTGGCTGTCTGGGAGATTTCGACTTGATTATGTTTGACATATTCTAAGTAAGCAGTTTTGGGATCGAAATCGATAGCCATGTCGTTAATTTGAAGTTTGGGCGTTGCTGAATTAGGGGACGTTAGGCTTGAGGTTTTAGGTTTTAGATTTTAGGCTTTAGAGGAGGACTGGGAGATAGATTAGTTTAGAAAGTTCATCGTCATCCTTTAAATTAGTAACGCCATTTAGCTAATTTAGACATTTAAGATCCAGTAAGCACTTTAATCGTGTCACAACAATCAGTAACACTAGCACGGTTGCCCATCGAGACAACTAAAGCTTGATAAGCTGCCCAATTGGTTTGAATCAGTGCTTTAGCTTTGAGTGCGGCGAGATTTTCTAGTTGGACTATTTCCTGCTGCTGTTTACCTGTTAGAAATAATACACCCCGCAGTTTTTGACGATCTTCACTACCACCTTCCGATCGCTCGAATATCAATTTTTCAGCAGCAATTCCCGCCATCCACACCGTACAATAGTGCTGAAGTAACTGACTAGAAATATCCACCGATGGTGCGGCAAACATGACCCCGCCCTGTGCCGACTGTCCGGCTTTAATGGATTCCCAGGCACTGAGTGTATAGCCAGTAATCGGAATATCTAGTAAATAAGCAACCAAAAAGTGTCCGGCTTCATGGTTGATAATCCGTTGGCGATATGCAAACTTGGTACCCGCTATCGCATCCAAAACTAGGGTTGCTCCGATACTTTTGAGGAAAAAATTATCGATCGTCGTACCCACCACGATCGCAAAAATAGTTAAAATTGGCACTGTCGAAGAAATGTGCAATAATGGTATGACTAAACTCGCAATAGTCATCCCGAATACACAGATTGCCACCAAATTAAATGAAATTTGCTTGGTCGGATTATCTAAATTCATTCCTAAATAATTCTGGATTGTATTAATTATTAATTATATCTATGCCGTTGCTGACTGGGTAATTTGCCACTGGCGCGGAGATAACGATCGATATCGACTCCCAGTACTGAATTCACCGTTCCGGTGCAGAGATCGACTGTAGCGCGTCCATTGATGCCCACCAAATTTCCCCGACTGTCGAGTACTGGGTCACCGCTCATTCCGGGGAGTGCATTCACTGTATATACTAGAGCATAACCATCCTGCGGTCGATCGATCCGTCCTGAGAGATTACTGACCAAGAATTGATATACTCTAGTCGGTAATTGGGGGTTTGGATCTGCCCACCCAGCGACATAGATGGTTGCTCCCTCCTTCAATTTGTCAGAATTATCGATCGTGGTAGAGCCTATATATTGACCTATAAAGCTCAACCCGATCGATATTACCAATCCTGAGATACTGCCATGACGATGATGAATTCCTTTGAAATTCAATAATATTAATTATCCAATCCCAATCGATGACTAGCTCTTAAAAGTTTTGCCATTGAAGGTAGTTTGACTAGTCAAAATTTTGCTTTGCTTCAATCGCCATCCTTGAGGTGTTTTCAACCAAGAATCGCGAGATGTTTGATTAATGACAATTTTATTAAAACCAGCAATCGTCCCTTCCGTCTTCTGCTCGATCGCCACATCCAAGCCACTAGCATTTACATCGAGCGTTTTAATAGTTGCTTTATTAGATGTTAATTTAATATTAAACCGACTGAATAGATTACTGTAATGCTCTCGGAACTCAGCTAGTGTTTGCTTTTCACCTTCGGGATTAATGCTCACATAGTCAGGAGTAAATAATGCGGTGGCACCCTTAATATCTCGACGGACAAAGGCAGCATTAATCTGATTGTAGTTAGTTTGGATCAGCGGCTTAATTTTGAAACTAGTCTCTGCATGTACAGGTGCTATTGCTACAATTGCGATCGAGAGCAATCCGGTGGCGATTGGCGAATTTTTAGCGAATGAAAAACTCATTTTTAATATTAATTGACTGCACTGCCCGAACTGACGGAGGTTGGAACTTAAAGGTTCCTTTGTTTAAGATACTAGTAAATTGACCAACTCACAAAATCCGCCGACTGCTGGCAATTGGGTGACGTATTGAGGATAATGGGCTAATTGGTGACGGTAGTGTTGAATATTGGCAACCCCAACCGAGTGCGGAAATAACGCTCGATCGAACATACTCGCATCATTAGGACTATCGCCGACAGTAATGATTTGAGTCGATTTAAGGTGCGGAAAATATTGGTTGAGAACGTGCAAAATCGCCGCGCCCTTATCTTGATGCAGCGGTTTGATATGACATTGCACCGTACTAAACGTAAAACTATAACCCCATTGCTGGCATTGGGTGGCAATTTCACCTAATTCTAAATCCGTTAAACCAGCCACATCAAATGTCCAATCCGTAATCCGAAACTGATTATCGCTAGACTCTTCGATTTGGGGGTAACGGGCTTGCAATTCCCAAAATCGATTTGCCAACTCTGCCCGATGCGCTTCGATCCGCTCAATCCGCGTAATAAAATCAAACCCACTACTGTTGAGATCGAAGTAAACCCCACCATTTTCGGCGATCGCACCCGCAACCGGGAGATAATTATTCACAGCACTCACCCAGCCAGCGGATCTCCCTGTCACCAACAATAATTTGATGCCTTTACTAGTAAGAGCATCGATCGATCGCAACAGCTCGGAGGTAAATTTACCCTCACGGGTAAGAGTACCATCGATATCCGTGGCAATAAGCTGAATATCCGTTAATCGATCCAGCGTTAAGGTTGAGCTATCGGTCACAGGTATTAATAAGTGATAAAGTACAAAGCTGTCGATATCTTTATAGATTACCGATAAATAGCTACCAAAACAATGAGTGATGGAGCAAAAGATCGAGTTAAAAGGTTGATAGAACATAAAGTATCGATCGCCAAAGCGACACTAATTGACGATCGATACATTTAATGTCCAAATCTATTTAGGCGCGTGCAAACCACATTCTTTCTGCGTGGCTTCTTCCCACCACCAGCGACCTTCGCGTTCGTGTTGTTGGGGGAGAGTAGCTTTGGTACAGGGTTCGCAACCGATACTGATAAAGCCGCGTTCGTGGAGCGAATTGTAGGGGACTTCGAGCGCGCGAATGTAATTCCACACATCCGCAGACGACCAATTCGCCAGCGGATTGAACTTGACTAAGGGATGGTCTGGTGTGGAAAATCCGCCATCAGCTTGAATGACAGGGACACTCGCACGCGTCGAGGGGCTTTGATCCTTGCGTTGTCCGGTAATCCAGGCATCGAGGGTGGCTAATTTGCGCCGTAGGGGTGCAACTTTTCGCACACCGCAACATTCTTGGTGTCCATCTTCATAGAAGCTAAATAAACCTTTTGCCTTGACCATCGCTTCGACGGGAGCTGCTTCTGGATACACGACATCGATCGCGATCCCATAGTGCTTTCTGACTCGATCGATAAACTGATAGGTTTCGGGATGGAGCCGACCGGTATCGAGGCTAAATACTTTGACATTGGGATTAATCTTGAACGCCATATCAATCAAGACCACATCCTCGGCTCCACTAAAGGAGATGGAAATATTATCGAATAAGCTCAATGCTCGTTTGATGATTTCTTGGGGACGTTGCTGGCTCAGTTCGGCATCGAGGGTGGGAAAGTCCAGTGCTGTGGTCGTCTGGGTCATGGTGCTGTGCGGAAAAATTAAGGATCGCTCAATAGCTTATTTTACAAGAAAGGGGTAATGGGGAAGGGGTAATGGGTAATGGGTAATGGGTAATTTAGTCTTCATGTTATCGGCGCGGGAGATATCGATCGAGGATCGCTCCAATTTTGGGGATGGTGATTTCGGAAAAGTTGGGACAATTTATCACTTCTTCGTCCCATCGATGGCTAAACTTGCGGCTAATAATTGCTCGATCGAGTCTAACATTTGCACCTGTCCCCATTGGTACAGACTCGCGGCGATCGCCAGTCCCCCCGCACCGACACCTTCTTTGACAAATCCTTGCTCGTAAACTTGCAATTGGGGATATTGGGAAGTGGCAAAACTCAACTCGGTAGCTATTAAGGGGATGTGGGGAATTAATTGAGCCAGCGCGACAGTATCCCCCGATCGATCGGTTGCCACCCAAGCAGTCGTCCCCACGACGATCTGGCTGGTGTTAATCTGCAAATCAAGGTCAACCCCGATCGCGCTAATTAGAGCCGCTACAGCCAGCATTTGCGTCCCCCCAGCGAGTAATACACCACAGGTGCGACTAGCCGCGATCGCCATCCCTGCCGCAACAATTTGCATCGGATCGCCGATGGCTGCGACCAATTCCCACGGTGAGAGCGGTAACTGTAATTGGGATAAGCCGCGATCGACAATCTCCGCTTTTTGTTGATGGTTGCACACCGGATGACTGCTATTGACTTTGCCCAGCGCATCAATCCCCAAACCCGCCAGGAGACTCAATGCGGTCGTCGTCCCGCCCACTACGCATTCCCCAATAATGATATAGCGATCCTCACCTACCACAGCGGCTAATTTTTCACCCCAGAGCATCCCTTGTCGATACAGCCGTTCGACAGTCGCCAGTGGTAAGGCTGCACCAGTAGTCAGACAAGCCGCTGGCATCCCACCTAAGTCGATATGTGGGACAGTTGGCGGTGTTGGTAAACCAGCATTGAAGATCTGGACGGGGATAGCTAGTGCCGCGACGATCGCCCGAGCGATATATACCGGCGATGCCCCCGCAATCAACGGGGGTAACGGATAATCGGGATCGAGTCGCACCCCATTAGCCAAGAATTCGGCATCGGCGATCGCGGTATACTGCCGATCTTCAGGTGTTTTACCCGCCGCCGAAATTCCCGGAATCAGACAAGTTTCGGTAAACCCCAACACGCAAGCAAATACGGGCAATTTCCCCCGATACCGCGCCAACCACTGTTGAGCCTGTAATGGTTGGGTATGGATCTGGATCATTAGTTATTGACGAGCGATAAAGCGATCGAGCAGATGGTAGTCAATATTATAATCGATGCCTCCCTCATCTAAATCCCCTCCCAGGAGGGGTGCCCGGAGGGCGGGGTGGGTAACACTTCGATACCCACAAATTAGCTCCTAACTATCTCCCCAGTGCCCGGTTACGGTTGATTTTACTGGTGAAACGAGTGGGATTGCCACACGAGTTTTGGTCATCGATGACGATCGGAACATCCGCGAAGTCGTCTCGATGTGTCTACACAAACTCAAAGGTTGGGATGTACTCACCGTCTCATCAGGACAAGAAAGCTTAAATCAAGTTCTTACCAAAAGTCCCGATGAGATCGTCCTCGATCTGATGATGCCATAAATGGATGGACTAGCTTTTTTACGTCAGTAGGCACACTGTACTCCTTACCCCTTACTCCCATCTCTTAGTATTGGTTGCCTGATTTCCGTCGATCGATTGCCGTAACACTGATTGATTCTAATACTTTACCATTATCAACTATGGCATAAAGCAACCAGCGATCGCCACAATCAAGCCGATTTTTAACGGTACATTCTAGATAAGAAAGAGCCTCATTAAGCACGATACAACCATTGTCCGCTAATGATATTTCTAGACCTGCAAATCGATCGGTACCAAGAGCTGGTGGTTTGAGGAAGTAACTGCGGAGATTTTTGCCTTCTTTGAGTATATTCACTACAAATTTTTCACCAGGATTAGCCAAACATTCTAAATCTCGATCTTTGGCGACAGCAATTGTAATTGCTGGTGGAGTGAATCCTGCTTGCGATACGCGCGACGAGAGCAATCCGACTGGTTTACCGCCATTATTAGCTGTAATCACGCACAGAGAGCCAGTTACCCGCCCGATCGCTTGTCCGGTACGATCGGTTTGTCCGTCTACGTTTACTTGTCTGGGAGCGCGGACTTTTTTAACTTTATTCAGTACCTTGGCAAATTCTACCCCTGCGGCTTCGCACTGGGCGAGTATTTCTGCCGTGGGGGCAAACTTGACGCGGATTGGCTCAAATCCTTGGGGATAGCCGACATCTTGCAATTTGCTAACGATCGTATCCACCGCTTCGCCACTCCAACCGTATGAACCAAATACCCCCGCTACTTTGGTTTGAGGGGCGGTAGAAAGGATGATGCCCAGAGCGGTTTGGATCTGCGTGGGGGGATGTCCGGCGATCGTTGGAGAGCCGATGACAAAGCCGTCACAGGCTTGAACGATGCGGGTAACTTCTGCGGGGGCAGTAAATTCACAATCGATCGATCTGACGGCGACACCCGATTGAGTTATCCCTTTTTCGATCGCTCTGGCGAGGGTGGCGGTATTCCCATACGCGGATGTATAGAGGAGGGCGACGTTGAGATCTTTCTGTTGCTGTTGTTCGCACCAGCTCTGGTAATCGAGGGTCAGAACACTGCGGCTATGGCGGACGATCGAGCCGTGAGTGGGTGCGTAGATGCGGGCGGGTAGTTTGGCGAGTTTAGCGAGGATCGCGTCTACCTGGGGAGCCTGGGCGGCGTAGAGACAATCGAAATAATATTTGCGATCGTCAGTCAGGGTTTTCCAATGTTCGTCAAATACAGCATCATCACAAACGTGGGAGCCGAAGAGTTTGTCGGTATAGAGGATGCCAGTGGCTCGATCGAATGTACAGAGCGCGTCGGGGTGACGGGGGGTAGGGACAAAGCGGAATTGCAGAACGTGTCCGTTACCCAGATCGAGAGTTTCTTCGTCTCTGACTACGTGGACTTTGAGGGTTTGGTTAGTGCCAAATTCGATCCCCAAATCGTGGGCTTCGTCTTCGCGGGGGGCGGGGAGATCGAAGGATTGGTTGGCAAATACCGATCTCAGGGTATTTACGCCTGCTTTGGAGCAGACGATCGTGGCGTAGGGAGCGGCTTCGAGCAGGCGTTTGAGGGTGGCGATCCGGTTGGGGTTGACGTGGCTGAGGATGATGTAGTTGAGGCGTTGGTAGTAGGCGTGTTGTCCGAGTTCTTCGAGGAAGATGTCAGTGAAGGATTCGCCTGGAGGATCGATCAGGGCTGTGGAGTCGCCTTCAATTAGGTAAGAGTTGGCGGTGGTACCTTTTTGACGGGCGTATTCGATTTCAAATTTAAGCCGCTCCCAGGTGCGGGAGCGGAGGACGGTGGTGTTGGGGGCGATTTGGGCGATTTGGACATCGCGGTGTTTGGTGGGTGTCATTGGTTTGGTGTGAGGAAGGGTAAAGGGTAAAGGGGAAGGGGTAAAGGTACCAATATTAAGATTCGTAGGGGCGGGTTTATGGGATCGATATCGGATGTAACCGGATCTAATTCAAACCCGCCCAACCTCACTAGAAATGTCTGAAATCTAGATGGTGGGCAGTGCTAGCTCTTTTGCAATAGCATTAACATAAATTATCTAAAAATACATTTTCCTTGTGATAATAACCCATGATTTTACGGTTGCTCCCCAATCGATCTATTATCGATTTACTAAGATTACAATCTCACTTCTCCCGACAAACCATCAAACTCTACCAAACACTGATTCAGAACATCTCTACCGATAATTGCATGTCCGTTCAAATCTACTAATCGACAAGCATAAGCCCGAATAGCTGAAAAATGTCGTGTGCCAATGCTCAGACTTACATAACAGCCTAAGCCTTGCATTTGTCCTCCCCCAACACCAATAATCTGAGCATTAGCTTTGAAAGTAGTGAGACTTAATATCGAGATTGCATCTTCAGGAAGTAAAGTACAATCGGAGCCAGTATCTAAAAATGCAGTACAAGAATAACAAAGATTTTCTGTTGATTTTCGCTCCCATTCAGGCGGATAAATAGTTAGAGTAACAATCGGAGCAGGTGGTAAACCAGCACCCAACTCGACATAATTAAACGCAGACATTATTTAATTGGAAATAAATGACCAGCAGCAGATACAGATAATTGAGGTTCGGGATCGCAAACGTATTCAACTAAGATATCTCGATGTCCATATTTGTTGTACAGTCTAGGCATTAGCTGTCGATCGTCGCGATCGCTATCTAATATAACTCCATTTTCAAATGCTATATATTGACCCTCGTATTGTTCGAGCAATTCGGATTTAGCGGCTTGATATAAGTTCTGTTGATGTAGCAAATAGTCAATTCTTTCTGGTTCGATGGGTGTGAGATGATTTGAGTTCATAAAGGTTTTCTTAATTAACCAAGATCCTGTTACTCTTTTATATCTTTTCAATCAATATAAATTGATGTACAATCGACACTATATCTGAACTATGATTTAGATTGATTAGTAGATTTGCTGTAATTGCTATCTAAAAAAATTGCAGTCCATTATTTAATTATTTTAATCATAGTTGAGAATGTTAAGATTGCCGATATTTCTAGTGAAGTTGGGCGGGTTTAAATTAAACCGATTGCTATATTTTAGCTAATCTTATAAACCCGCCCCTACAGATGCCAACTATCCACTAATTTAATAGTGATTCCCTACTTTGCGATGATGAACTGCTGTGAGCGAATCGGCTTTGGCTACTCGACCGATATCCACGGTACTATAGACGATCCAGTGATCGTCGCCTTCCATCCGGCTGACGACTTCGCATTCTAAGTAGGCTAGCGAGTCTGCCAAGATGGGACAACCGTTGGCGGCGGGGTAAACCTTGATATTGGCAAATCGATCGGCTCCAGGCGGAAACCGCTTGAGGAAGTGTTTCATCAGGGGCTGATAGTTGCCCTCTTCTAAGATATTTAGCACAAAGCGATCGCCGACGTGCATTAAGGATTCGATCGCGCGGTCTTTGGCGATGGCGATCGAGATTCCAGGCGGTTCGACGCTGGCTTGGGCGACCCAGGATGCGAGCATGGCACTGGTGGTTTCGCCGCGTTTGGCGGTGATGATGTACAGTCCGCCGCTGATGCGTCCCAGGGCTTTGTCGAGATCGTTATCGAGGGATTTCATCTGCTTGATACTACGATCGCGGGTTAGCCATTGTCCTAAGTCCGTTCCGGCTTCTTCGCAGCGTTGATAGGTATTCTCACTGAGTGATGTTTCGATCCGAATTGGCTCGAAGGCTTCGCGGACACCGATTTCACGGAGTTTATTACGGAGCAGATAGACGGATTCATCATTGCCACCGCCGGATTCAAATAGTCCGAAGCTTTGTTTGGCGTTGATTGCCGCGAGGATCGTACTAACCAGGGCTTGGGTTTGAGTGGCATCGGCACCGGATTGGGGCGGCATCGCGACGACTACGCCAGCGGCGATATTGACGAGTTCGCGGACTTCATGGGGGTCGGATTCGCGGAGGTCGATGAGTTCTACACCTACGCCTGTTTTGGCGATGCCTTGACCGATCGAGTTGGCTAGTGCGTCACTATGTCCGTACTCACCGATGTAAAATACAACGGCGGTGGTAGTAGCTTTAGCTTGGGTTTGGCTCCAATCTTGGTACCGTCCGACGAGTTCGGTGATATTGTATTTTAATAATGGCCCATGTCCGGTGGCAATCGTGGCGATCGCTGGCAAGTCGCCCATCCGCTTAATGGCAGCTAATACCGATCGAGCATTCGGCCCCATCAGGCAATCGTAATAGGTTTTGTAATCGGCATTGAGGATCGCTAGATCGTCATCGTAGATCTGGTCGTCGCAATAGTGCATCCCAAATACGTCGCAAGTAAATAGGGCTTGGGTTTTATGGTCGTAGGTGAGCATCGTATCTGGCCAGTGCAGATTGGGTGCTGAGACAAATTCTAGCTCGTGCCCATTGCCTAAGTCCAATCGATCGCCACTCTTGACGATTTTTTGCTGGTAGGGTAGATGGATCAAGCCATCGAGAAATTGCATCGCCACTTTGACCGCGACGACGATTATATTTGGATTCAGTTGTAATAAGTCTTTGACCAAGCCACTATGATCTGGTTCCGTGTGGCTGATGACTAAATAATCGATCTCCGCAGGATCGATGATGCCCAATAAAGTATCCAAATAAAGCTGGCGAAACTTCGCGTGGGAGGTATCAACTAGCGCGATCTTTTCGCCGCGAATTAGGAAGGAGTTATAGGTAGTGCCATTTTCCAGGGCAAACTCAATATCAAACCGATCGCGATCCCAGTCGAGCGATCGCATTACCGTCGTATCCTCGGCAATCTCCTCAACCTGCATCGTCAGGCGTTTTTGAATCTTCTCAGTTAATGCTACCATCGTGATTCACCTATGCTTTTCAAACTTATGCGGTGTCTATATCTATTGTCGCACGATCGCTTTGTAAATTTTTATCAAAAATACTATCGATCGGTTAACCCAAGCTAATCAATTCAACTATCGACTGTCAACTTAGCTCGATCGCCATGTGACGGACAAGGTGGAGCAGAAATCGACTTATCCAACCAGCCCACAGCCTGCGAGAATCTCGCTAAGGCTTCATCGGGACTATTTTTGAGTAAAAACACTAATGCTGCGGCGGCTTGTTCCTTCGCCCGTGCGGGACGATTTGACTTGAGCCTGTGCCAATCTGTCTCGGCAATTCGCAGCCGCTCGGCGAGGGCTTGAGCCAGTTCTAGAGTGGTAAAATCGTCTGGTGTGGAAGACATGGGAGTTATGACCTAAATTTAGGCATATTAATAGTAATGCTACCTAAATTGTATCGCCGACCATGACTCAGAATGCTACCCCTGTTGATGAAACGCTGGAATTCGATCGCGAAATTGCCGAATTAGCAGCGGCGATCTCGGCTCTCAAGCAGCGTCAGGCAGAGATTGAGTTAGCCGAGCGGGAACAGGTTGTGCTGGAGCGTCAGCGCAATGAATTGAAACACAAAGGCAGCAAGTATCCCGAAGTTAAGCAGGAACTCGTCCAAATTCGATCGCGTTTGGAAGAATTGGATCTGATCTTGGAATCCCGACTATTAAACATGTGGGAACCCTTTTGGCAAGCCGTGAGATTTGGTGGCTTAGGAATTGCGATCTGGTGGTTTATTTCGACGTGGGGACGTTATTAACAGTTGACAGTTGACAGTTGACAGTTGACAGCGAAGTTTTTAGGCAGGGGATTTAAGCCCCTACCTAAAAACAATCTACCTAAAGGTGGGGGCTTAAATCCCTTGCCCATCGGTAATGAGAGTGCGAAAATTTGCAGGCATTTTGGAATCGGTAGCATCAGCGATAACTTTAATTAGCAAAGGGATGGTATAATGGCATCCGCCATAATAACCCGTTTGTAAATACTATGTCCGTTTCTGCGGTATTGCCAGCATTATTGGTTTTAGCAGATGGTACAACCTATCCGGGTTGGTCATTTGGCGCGATGGGTACGACCATTGGCGAAGTTGTCTTCAATACCGGGATGACTGGTTATCAGGAAGTACTTACCGATCCCAGCTATAGCGGTCAGATCGTCGTGTTTACCTATCCCGAATTGGGAAATACCGGTGTCAATCCCGATGATGAGGAGTCTCATGCTCCGCACGTTCGGGGTGCGATCGCGCGGAATGTCTGCTATCGTCCGAGTAACTGGCGATCGACAGCATCCCTACCCAACTATCTCGAACACCACAGCATTCCGGGGATCTACGGGATCGACACCCGCGCACTGACTCGCAAATTGCGATCGGCTGGAGCCATGAATGGCGCGATCTCCACCGAAGTCCTCGATCCTGCCGAATTACTCAATCTGGTGCGTTCTGCACCGAGCATGAGCGGCTTAAACCTCGTCAACAATGTGACTACTCAGCAAGTATATGAGTGGTCGTCACCGAGCGAACCGATGTGGGAATTCAAACCCGAATCAGCACCTGGTGAGAGCAAACCTTTAACCGTTGTTGCCTTGGATTTTGGAGTCAAGCGGAATATTCTCAAGCGGTTGGCGAGCTATGGTTGTCGGGTAATTGTCGTCCCTGCCAATACTCCTGCTGCCGAAATTCTCAAGCACGATCCTGACGGGATCTTCCTCTCAAATGGCCCTGGCGACCCCGCCGCCGTCACTGAAGGAATTGCCACGACCAAGGAGTTATTGAGTGCTGACAAGCCAATTTTCGGCATCTGTATGGGTCATCAGATCCTCGGCCTATCCCTGGGTGCGGAAACCTTCAAACTCAAATTTGGACATCGCGGACTCAATCAGCCAGCCGGACTCACCCGAACGGTAGAAATCACCAGCCAAAATCATGGCTTTGCGCTTGCTGCTGAGTCGCTCAGTGCTGAAATCGAGATTACCCACCTCAATCTCAACGATCGCACCATCGCCGGATTGCAGCACAAAACTCTCCCCTGTTTCTCGGTTCAATACCACCCAGAAGCCAGTCCTGGCCCTCATGATGCCGACTATCTATTTGCCAAATTCGTCCAACAGATGCGGGAGTGGAGAAAATAGGCATAGAAGACTGGAGATCGATCTCCTGTCATTAGAGAGAGACTAAACTTGACAAAATAACTGTATTTTGTAATAGATTCAGAGTATTGTTTGAGATTGCTCACTAACAAAGTAATTTATCTAAGTAAAAATTTAAGGAGGCTACTATCGCTGAACCACTAAGTCTAACCGTGAGTCTCCGAGGCACTCGCGAAGTCAAAGACAACTATCAACTCTTCCGCCTCACTGGATTACTCGATGCATTTTCCGAGCCAACTTTCCGCAAGGTGATGGATAAGTGCATCGAAGAAGGTCCTGGTAACCTGATCCTGGATCTATCGAAAATCGATTTTGTCGATAGCTCTGGACTAGGTGCATTAGTACAACTAGTGAAAAAGGCTCAAGGCGTGGAGGGCACCGTCCAAATCGTCACCAATGCACGAGTCACACAAACTGTTAAGCTCGTCAGATTAGAACAGTTCCTTTCGCTCCAAACCTCTGTTGATGCCGCATTAGCACGGCTGGCTCCCAGTGAAAAGTAGTGTTCGGGAATGGGGTAGAGGGGATAGGGGGTAGGGAATAGGGAATAGGGAATAGGGAATAGGGGATAGGGAATTGAACGAGCCGTCTACCCATTACCCATTACCCATTACCCATTACCCATTACCCATTACCCACTACCCATCACCCTGCTAAGTTTGATGTCAAAATGTGCAGATTTTAACTACTTGCGAAAAATCTTGATAAGATCTGAAAGCTGAAGCAAAAAATTTTAGTCATTTAGAGATTGCCGTGGGTGAAACTGAGCTACCACCAAGCTGGCAACAGCTAAATAATCTAGCTATCCACCCCGATCGAGTGTCACAACTGTCACCAGCAGCTCTAGCATATTTGGGAGATGCCGTGTACGAACTTTATGTTCGCACGCAATTTTTGTTTCCGCCCAAACGGTCTCACGCCTACCATCAACAAGTTGTCGCTCAAGTACGTGCCGAAGCGCAGTCTAGTCATCTGCAACTACTCCTACCGCATCTGACATCCGTGGAATTGGATGCAACTCGGCGCGGTCGAAATGCGGCGAATGGTCGTCCGCGTCGCCTCGATCCCGAAGTTTATCAGCAAGCTACCAGTTTTGAGACTTTAATCGGTTATCTTTACATTACCAACCCCCCACGACTTGCGGAGTTACTCGCCTTGCTCCATTTCGATCCAACTCCAGCCCCATAACTTTAACTAATATATATGATATCTAAACCACGTCGCTCTGGTGGTGGTAAGCCATCCCCACGTCAGGGAGATCGCGATGGTGCCATGCGCGGGGATCGCGATTTTCGCCCCAGCCGTAGCACTGACGGGAAATTTAGTAACTCGGACAAATATCGCCCATCAGGAGACGCACCCCGTCGCCGCGAAGATGGGGACTCAGGCGGCGGGTCGCGTCCCGCCGCAGATCGTCGTCCCCGCAAAACTGATGGTGCCAATAACTTCGATCGCGATCGCAGCTATCGTCCCCGCACAACGGACGGCGGATCGAGTTTCGACCGACCCAAGCCCAGCGGCTTCAATCGCCAGGATCAACCCCGCGAGGAGCGCAAGGATTGGGGTGTACCGCGTCCGAGTCAATCCAAAGATTTTAGCCCCCGTACAGAGGGTTATAAGCCCCGGCGAGATGATGCTGGCGGGAGTTGGGGTGGCTCAGAGCGCGGACGTGGAGATCGCGATCGGCAAGATCGACCCAGCTACAATCGGGATGACCGCTCCAATAGCTTTGGGGATCGCCGCCGAGACGATCGCCCTGCATCTGGTGGAGATCGCCGCTTCGGGGACAATCGCAGCAATTCCCAAGATCGTCCCGCCTACAGCCGCAACAATCGCGGCGGTTGGCAAGATCCCCCCGCGCCAGAAATTACCGAAGAAGAAGTTAACGATTACTTATACGGTAAGCATTCTGTCTTCACCGCGATCGAAAAAGAACGCCAAATCAACCGGATCTGGGTGCTCTCCAAACTCCGCCACCATCCCGCCTTTTTTACCCTCATCGACCAAGCCAAATCTAATGGTACCGTCGTCGATGAAGTAGATGCACAGCGATTGGGATATCTCGCCAATGGCGGCAATCATCAGGGGATCGTCGCCCAAGTCGCGCCCCACGATTATCTCGAAATCGAAGAACTGATCGCCAAAGCCTTAGCTAGTTCCGACCATCCCGTCATCGTCGTCGCCGATGGGATCACCGATCCCCAAAATCTGGGATCGATCGTGCGGAGTGCCGAAGCATTAGGAGCGCAAGGTGTGGTGATTCCCCAGCGTCGCGCCGTCGGGATCACTTCTACCGTCTTGAAAGTTGCTGCGGGAGCCTTAGAACATCTCCCCGTCGCTCGTGTGGTCAATCTCAGCCGCGCCTT
>JBBRVB010000030.1:0-18809 GCA_038247275.1 Chroococcales cyanobacterium | reverse complement strand
TGGCAGTTAGTTTTTAAAAATAACCGCTTCCAAGCTACGAAAAAATTCTAGAATCGATCGCCATCTCAATTAATTAGATCTAATCAGATCGATCGTCGGAGTTCGCTCATTGCCCTACCTATACCTTTATCCCTAAAAAATCCCCTCCTCTGCGCGGGCAGAGGCTACGCCAACGGAGCGAAAAGTGCGGGAACAGGGGTTTCCCCTGTCTTGTCTTGTCTCGCATAATCCGGGAGGAAACCTCCCGGCGGTGAGCCGCTGTCTCACCTTTTTTGACGGGGAACTCGTCCAAAGGTGAGCCGCAAGTAGAGCACCTTTTCAAGACAGGGGTGCCCAACGGGCGGGGTGGGTAGATCTCCGCACCCCACTCATCAACTGGGATATCCATTAACTGAACTTAGTTCATCCCAAACACAATTACTAAACCTAATACTGCACCAAAGACAATCAAGGCATAGTTTTGAGCGCGTCCGGTTTCGAGATATTTGAGACCTTCACCGCCGAGTAATGTAGCTAAACCGGTGAGATTTACCGCACCATCGACAACGCGATAATCGACTTCCATCACCTGACGGGCAACGCGACGTAAACCGACGACGAAGACGCTATTGTAAATATCATCGATGTACCATTTATTCAAAGATAAATTGTACAATGCTGGAATCTTGGAGGCGATCGCACTCGGATCGATTTTGCGGCTGAGATACATGAGCGAGGCTAAAGTAATCCCAATCAGACCGATCCCGACGGAACTACCCGCCATCACCAAGAATTCATTGAGGTCGAATTCATGGGCGATTTCAACGGCTCCGGGTGCAGAGATAAACGCTTCAAAGTAGTTATTAAATGGCGTACCGACTAGTCCGATGAGAGCTGAAGGTACAGCGAGAATAACTAGAGGTAAGGTCATGCTCCAGGGTGACTCATGCGGCACAGCAGCATGGCTGGAAGCGTGAGCATCATCGTGGCTGGCATGGTCGTCATGAGCATCCACACCGCTCGGACGCGCCGCAGCGAGTAATTGCTGCTGAATCTTGGTATCATTGCCCCGGAAACTGCCCTCAAAGGTCGAGAAATACATGCGGAACATGTAAAACGCGGTTACTCCTGCTGTCAGGAAACCAACGCCCCACAAGAGCGGATTTGCCGCATAAGTCGCACCGAGAATTTCGTCTTTAGACCAGAATCCGGCGAAGGGCGGAATCCCCGAAATTGCCAGGGTACCGACGAAAAAAGTACTAGCTGTTACGGGCATGTGTTTCCGTAAGCCACCCATTAAGCGCATATCTTGAGCCAAGGCGGGATTGTGTCCGACGACATCTTCCATGCCGTGAATGACCGAACCCGAACCGAGGAACATCATGGCTTTGAAGTAAGCATGAGTCATCAGGTGGAATAATCCGGCGGAATAAGCACCGACACCCATTGCCATGACCATGTAGCCCAGTTGGGACATAGTGGAGTAAGCCAGACCTTTTTTGATATCATTTTGGGTAATCGCGATCGAGGCACCCAAAAAGGCGGTAACTGCCCCAGTCCACGCGATCGTATCCATGGCGGTAGGAATCCCCTCGAAGACGGGATACATCCGAGCGATCAGGAATACGCCTGCTGCTACCATCGTCGCGGCGTGAATCAGTGCCGAAATGGGGGTCGGGCCTTCCATTGCGTCTGGGAGCCAGACATGCAGCGGGAATTGAGCAGATTTGGCAACTGGCCCCATAAATACGAGGATCGCGAATAGGGCGGCTAAACCGCCGCCAATTGCGCCAGAGGCGACCAATTCTTGGAGTCTGTCGCCCATGATTTGGAAGTCAAAACTACCAGTCGCCCAGTAAAGTCCGAGCATCCCCAACAGTAGCCCAAAGTCACCAACGCGGTTGGTGACAAATGCTTTTTGACAGGCATCCGCAGCGGCTTTACGATCGTACCAAAAGCCAATCAGCAGATAGGAACACATCCCTACCAATTCCCAGAAAATATATACCTGGACGAGGTTGGGGCTAATTACCAAGCCCAACATCGAGGAGCTAAATAGACTTAGATAAGCATAAAATCTCACATAACCAGGATCGTGGGACATATACCCGTGGGTGTAGATCATCACCAACATGGCAACAGTCGTGACGATGACCAACATCAATGATGTCAGATGATCGATCGTATACCCCATATTGAGATGAAAACTGCCCGCAGATGCCCATTCAAACGATTGAATGTAGGTAGGATGTCCCTGAAACTGACTATTGAGGATGGCGAAAGACATCACCATCGCCGCACCCATGAGGGAAATAATCAGAACTGCATTGAGATCTCGCAGTCCGTTGGTAAATTTATTGAGCGAAATCAATCCTAATCCGACTAGCATCGCCCCAGCTAGGGGAAATACTGGAATCAACCAGGCGTAATCGTATAGTGCTTCCATGTATGTACTTAATTCTAACGATCGAGGATGGACAAACTCATCTAAATATGATGCCAAATTGAAGCGACCGTTGGCATAGCCTACCGGAGGTAATCGACACCTGTGGCAATGGTGAGCGGGATTTAAGTCCTCATCTATTGTGCTTCAATTAGCCGCTCGTCAATGTTTGGCGAACGATCGACAAGTATCCATCCGATCGGGTGTGCTATGAGTAATTATACCGATCCCCACCAGTGCTAGCCGACAAATGCTAGACATTCGTCAATAATCCCAAGAGTGAATCAACTTTTTGGAGTAGCTCAGGAGTAGAGAATCCTTTATTGAGATAGTCACTAGCTCCCAATCGGCGGGCTTCTTTACCCCATTCTACGGAGGAACGGGAGGAGATGACCAGGATGGGGATCTCGATCTGGGCTTGACGCGCTCGATCGATTAGCGTGAAACCATCCATGTTGGGCATCTCTACATCAGTAATCATCAGATCTGGGCGGGGATTATTTTCCAGCCAATTCAGGGCTTCTAGTCCATCGTTGCAGGTATGGGTGATAAATCCAGATGTGTTGAGACTAGCCTCCAGCCGTCGCCGCATCAGGGCAGCATCATCGACGATCAGGATCGTTGGGGCGGATGGTTTGAGTTGCTCGTTTGCCAGGGTGCTAAAACTGTATTCAGTAGCACGACGATCTTTACTATTCACCAGCTTGAGAGTCAGCGCAATCGGGTCGAGGATCGAAATCAATCGACCATCTGATTGCAGGCTAACGCCCAAGAGTCCAGCAGGGGCAATCAGCGGACTGGGGAGCGGATTAATCAACAGTTCGGCTTGTCCGATTAGATCGTCAGCGATGGACCAAATTTCGGTACCAGCAGCACCTTGGCGCGTCCGAATGCAAATTGCGGTGTCGGGAAGCGATCGACTAGCAAATTGCCAATAATTGGCTAAATCGAAACCCGGCACAGATCCCTGTCGAGTGGCGAGTATCCAAGTACACAAGCCAGCCTTTTCATCTATAGACATTTCGGCTGCCATCGAACTGATTAGTACTGTTTCGAGGACTTCTTCGGTGGGGAAGGCAACCGTGCGATCGCCGACTTGAAATAAGACACAAGGGACTAATAATTGGGGCGCGGGAACTTCGATCGTAAATTTGGTGCCGCGACCGATTGCGGTATCCAGGCTTAATTTACCACCGATACTGACAATCTGGGCGACGACGACATCCATCCCCACACCTCGCCCCGACACCTCACTAATGGCGTTACTAGAGCTAAATCCTGGCTGACAGAGGACAGCTAAAAGTTCGCTATTATTGGTGGTATGGTCGATCGCAAAGCCTTTGGATTTGGCAATCTGATGAATAATGTCGGCATCGATGCCAGCACCATCATCCGCCACTTCTAGGCGATAAAGATTGCCGCGCCGCGCGAGGGAAACATGGATCGTTCCGCGTGCTGGTTTGCCCTGAGCTAGCCGCTGGTCTGCGGTTTCGATCCCATGATCGTAGGCATTTCTGAGCAGATGCAGTAGGGCTGGCTCCAATTGCTGGACGATCCCAGCATCTAGTTCTACTTGCTCGTTTTCGACGGTCAATATTGCTGGCTTACCGTAACGATTGGTGAGATCGCGCAGGATCGCTTTAGCCCGCTGAGTCAAGTTCCGAAATGGTACCAGACGGCTGGTTTCAATCCCATCTTTGAGCCGGAGGACACTGCGATCGAGTGCTTCGAGTCGATCCTGATTTTGGTGGGTGGCTGTCTCGATTTCTTGACCTAATTCGGACATCCGCAGCATATTTTCCAGCAGCCGGACAATCGTAGTGTATCCTTGGCGATAGCGTTCGAGCGGGACATTATTACCATCATCCCGATCGTCGCTGAGGTTGTGGAGTAGCGCGTAGTCATCTTGAAGTTGGCGGAGTCTAGTGACAAATTGGGAACTCTCTTGAGTCAGTACGCTTAACTGAACCAGTTGGGATTGAAGTCGATCCGACATATTCTTGACCGCCCGAGCTGTCAAGAGGGTCTCGACTACTTGTTGCGCCGATCGATCGAGGCGTTCGAGGGGCACGGGGATCGAAATACCACGTTTGACTTCTGCTGGTATTGGTGCGCTCGTTGCTGCTGGCTGCGGTGTCGGCGGAGCGATTTCAGGCGCAGTAGTCGCCATAAATTCACTCTCAATCAAAGCAATTAGATCGATTTCATCTAATTCCGATCGCTCGGTAAAATCATCTAGTTCAGTAATAGAAAAATTTCCGCTTGAGATTGGTGTAATATTGGGGATGGGCGAGCTTGGGCTACGAGTTTGAATTTCGGTTTCTTCATTCAAGAAGAAACTATCTAATAAATCGGGCAAATCTTCACTAGATTCAATCTCTTCATCAAGCGAAAAATTACCTATTAGATCTTTGCTAGATTCAATCGCTCCTGCTCCAATCTCACGGACCGATCTAGTTTCCTCTTCCAAAAAGAAATTATCTAGTAAATCTGATAAATCTAGATCGGAATCACATACAGGTACGAGTGATTGACTCACTAATGCGCTCTCTTCATCGAACAAGAAACTACTTATTAAATCTTCACTAGATTCGATCGATCTGGCTGTAATTTCGCTAACTGGTGCATCCTCATCCAAAAAGAAATCATCTAGTAAATCTGGTAAGTCTCCATCGAACTCACTTGTAGGGGAGAGCGATTGACTGAATAGTGCGATCTTTTCATCAAGCGAGAAATTACTTGTTAAATCTTCACCCTGTGCGATCGTTCCCGCTATAATTTCGTTAACTAGCGCATCCTCATCAGTAAAAAAGATATCTAGTAGATCTGGTAAATCCTCAGAAGATTCGATCTCACCTAAGCGCGACCGGCTGATTGATAAAACTTCTGTATCGATCGATAAATTACCAGTTAAATCTTCATCCTGTGCGATCGATCCGGCTGTAATTTGGCTGACTGGAGTAGTTTCCTCATCCAAACAGAAATTAATTAACAAGCCTGATAAATCTTCAGGAGACTCGATCGATTCAGCAAGACTGTCGAAATCGTCACGATCTCGCATGATTCCGTTTTGCCAATTGGGTAGCGGCGGGAGTAATGTAGACTCGATCGAATTTGGACTCCCAGCGGCACTTTCTAAGGCATCCAATCGATCGATTTGGGTCGCATCGATCTCGCCACCGTTTTTGATACAAGCTTTTAATACCTGAAAATATGGTAACCACTGCGTTCGCCAGTACTGAGGATCGGGATGATTAATCAATCGATCGCTACGTTGAATTAGTGACATCCACCCTGGAGCTAATTGGAGATCGGTACCGATCTGGATCAGTTGGGCGATCGTCGATTGAGCTGTCTCGATCGTCTCTGAAGGAATGGCACCTCGATCGGGAATATTTGCCAAAGCCATCTCCAGAGCCAAAACCACTAAATCGAAACCCTGTTCGGCAAACTCTTGGTGAACTTGCTTCATCTCATTCCAATCAGGCAAATACTGTTCCTTTACCTGTGCGTGTAGAGTTTCAATTCGTTGGAGTGTCAGATGCACTCTTTGCTCATCATCAGTATTAGGATCGACTCCTGGACTAAAAATTTCTAAGCAACTACTGAGAAGTTCGCCAGCTTCTAACAACATTTGGCTCAACTTACCATCGCTGAGGGGTGGTGCTACTTCCAAATAGCGCAAATCCGACAGCAAATCTTCTAGAGCCATTGCCCCATGCAACATGCTATTTGCTTCAACCGTGACCGCACCACCTTTGATCGTATGAATCGCACGGTAAATCGACTGAATATCCGCAATCCAATTGACTGGCTGTAACTGTTGAATGATGTCAAAATACAGCTCTAGTTGTTGCTCGGTATCGATGAGAAACATCTCCCTCAACTCTTGCTGTAATTGTGCTTCGGCTGAACTATCGGGTATAAGCATGATGTTTTACGGCACGATCTGGGTATTGGAGAGGGGGATGGGGAGCGGGTTCACACCAGCAACGTATATATAGTCTGAAAATCCGCAGCATCATCCTCTCGGTTGAAGGAGGCTGTAGACTGCATCGGGATTTGTGACAACTGTGGAGTCTTCAGGCGCGATCGAACCAACCACTGAAGGTCGATCCCGATCTAGCTGAAAAAACTCGACCCGCTGAAGGAGGCTTTGGGCGAGATCTCCCACTGCGCGTACTTGTTCGCGAGTGACTGTTGCCTTGTATTCGGTAGTTTGAGCGATGATGCCGATCGACTGAATTGCAGTCAGGGTATCACTGACGGTGCGGACGATCTCTTGACTGGAGGTATTTACTTGTTCGCCGACAGTCGCCACTCGATCGGTCACCAGTTGAATATTAGTAAAGGCTTGACGGGACTTGCTTATTTCACTGGTGAATTGTTGGACTAGCTCGTTGATATCGGTGACATCTTGATTCAGACCGGAAGTTACAGTCTGAATCTGATTGGTGCGATGTTGAAGAGAGACTAGACTATCGTTGGTATCGCCAGCCAACTCGTTCACCCGCTCGGCAATGGTTTCAAATTCATGTGCCAGACTAGCAAACTGGGTGGGATCTTGCTCTTTGACAGCACGGGTAGAGAGTAAGGAAGCATTGAGGGCGAGTACCCGCGTGAGGGCAGCTACCCGTTTTTGATCTTTGGAGAATTGGGCGGCTAGTTCTACGAATTCATTGAGGCGTTGCATTCGGAGCGAGATTTGCTCCGTTCCCTGTTGGAGAGTAGCAATCCCATCTGCCATCGCCTTCATTTCTTGTTGACCGTTGCTGACAGCGGCTTGTGCCAATCCTACGGCATCGATCGTTGCCAATGCTTGTTGTTGAGAGTTCGTACTGAGGTTATTTACTTCAGCAACTAGCGTCTCGATCTGTTGAATCGATCGATTTTGCTGCTGCGCTTGGCTGGCTGTTTCGATCGCTAACTGCTCCAATCCATCTGCACTACCAGCAACCCGATCGGCACTAGATACTACCACACTAATAACTTGGTGGAGTGACTCAATCAAGCGGTTGAGTGTATCCGAGATCAGTCCAGTCGAACGTTCGTTGACATCAGCCTGCACCGTCAGATCCCCATCTTCAAGCAAACTGACGACATCGAGAATGTGACCGATATCTGTTTGGAGCGTATCACTTTCCGCTGTGACTCGATCCTGTTGGACGATCCGCATTTCGGCTTCTTGTTTGAGTTCTTCGTTGAGTCCGATCAGATCGGCTTGGAATGCCTGGAGATTTCGCTGGGACTCCTCTCGATCGAGAATGTAGCCTCTGACTCTGAGTACCACAAATGAGCCAGTCACGACCAACAGACCCAAACTCGCTAAGGCTAGCAAAATTGCATTCCCCAATGCTTGACGATCGGCTCGAACTTCGCTGTCAGCAGCAGTTTTAATTTTAGCGATCGTGTTGGCTACTCCAGCGGCATAAATTTGCTTATTTTGTTGATATTCTAGACTAGACAGCACTCTTGAAGCTGCTTTGAGATCGGCCTGTTTCGCCAATTTAAATGCTGTCTCTTCGAGTGCTAGTAATGTTTTGTTAGCAACATCAACTTCCTGAGCCGGACGTGCCTCTTTCGTCAGTTCAGCTAGAGCACGATCGATATTAGGTGCATTATCGTTGTAGCGTTTTTCCCAAATCGCCTCACCAGTACTAGCAAACATCCGGGCTGACATGGTGAGCACTTCATCCAAATAGGTGAGTCTACTGCTGAGGTCTTGTTGTCGATCCTGTTTGGCGATCGTTGCCTCCAATCGGTGAGAAGTCTGCCAGACACTCCAAGTTGAAGCCCCGGTCAAGCCCAGATTGAGACAAGTTGAAATAATAATGGTGCTGACTAGATGCCGTTGGAAGAAAGATCCAATCCGACCGGGCGATGTAGCGGTAGCTTGGTCTGACTGAGTGGTAATGGCGGTCGGCGACAGTGGCGATTGTTCGGAATTCATATATTTTACTTGTCATCAAAAAGATTAAGAGAAAGCGGGGTCAAGTGGCAAATTCTAGGGCAGCGGCGGTAGCTGTATTTGCTGGCTCTACCTCCGGCAGTTTAAAGATCTGGATATTTTCCAACAGTTCTGTGGAGAGCGTGTTTAATCGATCTCCCAGATTTTGGGCATCTTGTGATTGATGTGAGATTTGTTGACTGAGGGCGGAAATCGATTCGATCGCCGCAGTGGTGGAGTCTGTAGCACTAACGATTTTTTCACTTGCTGCTGTGACCAGATTTCCCGACTGCACCACTCGGGCGGTAACTTCTTGCACCGTTTGGAAGACATCACTGGCTTGTTTGACTCCTTGGGTAAAGGTACTGACCAAGCCGCCTAATTGTTGGACATCGATATCTACAGAAGATACTACCTTATGAATTTGGGAGCTACGTTGTTCCAGACTAGCCAAGCCTTCATTGGTCTGTTGGGCGAGTTGACTGACTTGGGTAGCCACCAGTTCAAACTCCCGCGCTACGGCAGCAAACTGTTTGGGGTCGCGCTGTTCGGCAGCTCTAGCGGCTACGAGGGAGGCGTTGAGTGCCAGAATTTGGGTCTGGGTCACGATTTCGCCTTGATCTTGAACGAAGCGATCGGCTAGTCCCACAAATTCACCCAGAGTTTTAATCTCTTGGACGATCCGATCGCTACCCGCTTGCAAGACATCGATTTCGCGATCGAGGGTCATAATTGTCCCCTGACCCTGAGTTACTGAAGATTGCAACGCCGTCAGGGATTGATTGGTGACTACCAACTGGTGCATGGTATTTTGGGCAGATTCGCGGACGTTGGTAGTCAGCAACAACATTTGATTGACTTTTTCAGCCTGTTTACTGGTATTTTGAGCGACTGTCGCAGCCATCTGTTTTTGGGTTTTACTATTGGCATCCACCCGCCGCGCAGCAGCAGAAACTTGGCGCAGAGTTCGTCCCAACTCTTCGGTCAGTCGGTTGAGCGTATCGCTGACTAGACCTGTGGCTCGATCGTTCACCTCTGCCTGAATCGTCAGATTGCCAGACTCGATCTCACTTACTACATCCAATAATGCACCGATATCTTGCTGGAGTTGCTCGTTTTCTTGTCGGGTTGATTGTTCCTGTGCCTGCCGCTGTTTTGCTTCATTCTCCAAGCTGATATTTGCGGTCAAGAGATTCTGTTGAGAGCCTTGGAGTGCGGCTTGAGCCAATTGGCGATCGCGGATATAGCCCCTCACGGCGATGACGATTCCAGTCCCAGTTGCTGCCAATAATCCCAAACTGGCTAGTGTCAGCGCGATCGACCAATCTAGTGCCAGTTGTTGGGCTTGAATGCGATTGTTCGTTTCAGTTTTAATACTGGCAATTACAGTTTGGACACCTTGACTATAAATCTGCTTTTGCTGACTATATTTTTCGCTTTGAAGCACAGCAGCAGCCTCAACTAATTTTTGCACTTTGGCTAATTTGAATGCCTGGTCTTCTAGGGCAATTAGTTGTTTATTAGAGTCATTAATTTGATGGTAAGCACCTCGCACAGATATGGGGATATCTTTGAACAATTTGGCTGTAACTTTGTCGAGTTCGGGAACATAATCGTTGTATCTCTTTTCCCACTTAGGCTGTCCGCTACTTGCCAGCATGTTCGCTGACATCGTTAAGACTTCATCTAGATAGATTACCTTACTGCTGAGATCTTGGAGGTTTTCCTGCCGCTCTACAGTTACCCTCAGACTTTGAGAAGTATTCCAGACATGCCAAGTTGAAGCTCCAATCAATCCTAAATTTAGACTGACTGAAGCAACGATCGTGGGAACTAGGTTCGCTCGAATAAACTGTTGAAATTTTTGGGTCTGAGTAGATGAATCGATACTAGACATAACTAAAAGGTAAATTTACTAAATAAAAATCTAAATATCGACAATCCAGGCATTTTAAGCTGGGTAAGATCGGAATTTAATGGGAGCATCCACTTTTCACTAATTATCGACCGCCCAATATTTTGGTTGCCACAGACTAGCGGGCACTAAATAACTATGCATCATGACCATCGATCCATCTCGGAGATCGGTAAATAAGTCGGTGGGTAATTCCTCACGCTGGTTGGTACCGATCGCGCGATCGACGATGATGCTGACATTCTCCAATCGCCCAGCAGCTTGATTGAGCCGCACTACCATTGCTCGTTCTGGCAAAGAAAATGCTAATTCGAGGAGGCGGGCAGCAGCAATCAGCGGCGTGACTCGACCGTTGTGAGTGGCAATTCCGACTAGTAAAGGATCGTAGAATGGTAAATCGAGGATTTGCGATCGATCGACCCGCCAAATTTCGGCTACCCAAGTTGCTGGAAATACCAGGGTTAGCTCTGCAACCTGAGTTGAGATGAACCGATTCTCTAGCAGCGCAGCTACATCAACGGTTGGCGATATTCGATCGAGATCGGGTGAGATTAGATCCGGGATCATGACAGGGAGTAGGGATAGAGTGCTAGGGGTAAAAGGGAGATTTACAGATCGATCTCTAGGCGGGAATTTTGGCGAGCACTCGTTCGATACTTTCGAGACTGACTGGTTTGGTGAGATAGTCATTTGCCCCAGCCCGCCGCACGCCATAATCGATCTCTAGGGGTGTTTTCTTGCTAGAGCAGAACACCACATACTGGTTGGCAGTACTGGGGTTAAGCCGTACCGTCCGCAAAAACTTATAGCCATCTTGTTCTGGCATCACCACATCTAGAAATACCAAATTGTATTTGCCAATTTCGATAATACTCAAGGCATCGGTGGCACTTTCGCATCGATCGACATCATGTCCGAGTATTTCCAACATCGAAGCTAAAGCATGTCTGTCTACTGAGCTATCGTCAATGATTAAAAATCGCATAATTTTCACCTAATATGATTTAATTTTCGGTCGTGGATACAGCTAGTAGTCGGGGAATTAACTCTTCAAGTTGAACTTGAAAATCACTAATTTCCCCAGATGTCAGTGGTTTATTCAAAAACTCGCACCCACTCCACTGCGCCCGCCATTTATTAGAAAGTTTCTGTTCCCCAGTTAAAATTGCGAGTGCAATTCCGTGGAGATCTGGATGTTGCCGAATCTGCTTGACTAGCTCGAATCCAGAAATTTCGGGCATATTAATATCGATAAAAATCACCGCTGGCTTGAGTGATAAAATTACACTTAGCGCAATTTTGGCATCTTGACAAATCGTCACCGAGTAACCCAAAGCTGATACCCAGTGACGAAATTGAGCTAAGAGCACTGGTGAGTCATCGATTACCATCACACTCAAAGGCGGATGCTTTTGGGGTGGCTCAAATTTGACTAAGCCGATGCTGGCTAATTTGGCAAACATCTTCGCGACTTCCAGGTTGTCCTTAGCCATCTCCTCGGAGATTGTGTTCAGCGATTGCCCAGATTGAACTAGTGTTTCAATCTGCAGCCGTTGGCTATCGGACAAATGAGCTTTCTCGATTGCCTCACGATCGAGGGTCGGGCATAATTTCATCGAAGGTACTTGATGTCTCAATTGCTCCCACTGCACCTGTCGCTGGTGGGCTTCATCTAGCAATCCGATCGGACTAAAACCAGTAATTGGTAATCGAGTGTCAATATCTGCGGCAATAAATCTCGCCGATCCGCTGCCCATTAATAGGTAGATATCTAGATCGGTTAAAATTTTGATCCGTAGTGCTTCTGACAGTTGGGCTTCACTAATAATGTGTGCTTGTTTCATCATCGCCAGTAACTGAGCGGGATCGAATGATGCTGACTGAATCTGACTCTCGATCGAATCGAGTTGGGACTTAAGTGCGTCACTACGAGTCCGCAACCCAAATCTTCTCATAACTCCGAGCAACATCTGTACCGACCAAAATCGATTGCCTGAGTACAGAATTCGACCGTTGGCAATGCCCAGATTCCAGTAAAACGGTTGCTCCCGATCTGCCAATCGATCGAATTGATGTTGCCAGTAGCCTGTTTCACCCTGCTGAATCCGCTCCAGAAGTTTTGCTGGTAATCCTCTAGCAGTAAATGAAAACTGCTCGGTTTTAGTAGTTAATCGATTCATGTTATCCCTATTGGCACCGATGTCAACGGATCTAGCATTATCGATCGACGATCGATAAGATTTACTATTGATGGTCATTGAGTTAGTTCACCTAATGTCTTCAGTGGGGAATCGACATAAATGGTCGATCTCAAATAGTAATTAACTAGTTCTTAGAATTAGAGTACCCACGACCAGAATAGTTTCGCTCATCATCTGCCAACATATTCTGAGTAGGTACCATACTTCATCGAAGTCGATCGCTCGAAAACACAGCTCTATCTGACGATCTGGGTTTTCGCTGATTTTATTGTTCGATCGACCGAGTATTTCGATCGTCTGAATCCCAATTATGTAACATTCGTAGAGAGTATATTCTGAGGAGATCCTGTCTTGGCACCAATCCCCCATTTTTGCCTCAGTCATCGACGAGATCTAGTCCGAGTTCCATGCTCAGATCTTGGAGTCTTTGATGATTACACTCAGACCAATCAAGTTTATTGAGATTTCTAACTTTAGTTTTTCGACTAATCAGGGAATCTCATATGGGTAATCTCCTTAAATATCTTTATAAGCGGCTGATAATGTGAGTGCAGCTAGGCGGGGGTAATTGTTCCATAACATGATAGTTTAGTCTGTTCGATCGAAGGTATTTTCTAATTATCGATTTATAGATCGATAACCAAGATGATTCATAAATAAACGAATAATATTTAAGTTGCAAGTATGACAAATGCGATCTTGAGATCGACAAGAGAATCATGACGAGCCGATTCACCGAATAATCCAGCGCATGTATCAGTTCAGTCGCAACTTTTAATCAATAGTTTCTAGGAAATCATCATAAATGCTCATGACTTTAGAGATTTTATTTACGCGTGTCTATCGAGCGATATAGATTAGTTTTGTCAATACTCATTCAGAATGTCTATGATATATTGCTTACTCCATCTGTAGTTATACGGAAGAATATCTATTTATTCAAATCTCACAAAGCATGATAGATTTAGATCGTCACCGGGTGCGATCTCGATCGCTAAAATTGCAGATCTGTGAGATCTATCCATCGATTTTCCGTTTAAGACTTACTACTTACGACTTACTACTTACGAAGTGACCGATCCAACTGCCACTATCGATTTACTCTTGGCACCATTTCACCAATTCGGGGTGAACTTAGGACTCAGCCGGATCCAAACTTTGCTCGCCGCGCTCGGCGCACCGCACCAGTCAGTGCCGATAATTCATGTGGCGGGGACAAATGGTAAAGGTTCGGTATGTGCTTATTTATCAAGTATCCTCACCGCCGCCGGCTACAAAGTCGGTCGATATACATCGCCGCATCTGGTTGACTGGAACGAACGGATTTGTATCGACGAGCGACCGATTAGTACCGAGACTGCACTCGAAATGCTCGATCGAGTCATTGCCGCAATCGATCCCCATACACCTACTCCCACCCAGTTTGAAATCGTCACGGCGGCGATGTGGCTGTACTTTGCCCAGTCGCAAGTAGACATTGCCGTAATTGAGGTCGGTTTGGGCGGTAGGCTAGATGCAACTAATGTCTGCGACAACCCGCTAGTAACGGTTATTACTTCGATCTCGATCGACCACTGGCAACAGCTCGGAGACACGATCGCCAAAATTACTACAGAAAAAGCTGGAATCCTCAAACCCAATTGCCCCGCCATTATCGGCACGCTCCCTCCCGATGCTGTCGCTGTTGTGACCGAACGGATCGCCCAGCTCGATTGTCCTGTAAAGTGGGTTAAACCTGCTGTCAAGGTGCCTTTAGTTAGGTTTACTCCTCAAACCCCGTCGGCAGCAAAATCATTATCCTGGTACGAATTTGATGGGGTTGAGTATCCCCTCGCTTTATTGGGCGAGATGCAATTGACTAATTCGGCGATCGCGATCGCCACAATTGACGCTTTACGTCGATTGGGATGGGGGATTAGTAATGAGGCAATTGTCACCGGGATGGCAAATACGCGCTGGTTGGGGCGGATTCAGTGGGCGACTTGGCAAGGTCATAGATTGCTCATTGATGGTGCCCACAACCCAGATGCCGCCGTCGCTTTGCGTCAATATGTCGATACTCTGGATACCCCAATTAGTTGGGTGATGGGGATGTTATCAACCAAATCTCACCATGAGATTTTTCAAGCTTTACTTCGTCCAGGCGATCGATTGTATCTGGTTCCTGTTCCCGGTCATAGTTCCGCAGAGCCAGACACACTGGCAGATGTAGCCAGATCTGTCGGTGTAGATTTAGACTCGATCGATACATATCCAGAGCTAGTCACCGGTTTAACTGCCGCCATGACTCACACTGACACTCAACCCGTGCTGTGCGGTTCGCTCTATCTCCTCGGTCATTTTTTGAAGCAGGAGCGATCGGGTAATAAATGAGTCATGAATAATGTCTGAAATCTAGATGGTGGGCACTGCCCACCCTACTTACTCTACCCTCTACCCTCTACCCTCTACCCTCTACCCTCTAATCTAAAGTGTTTCCAAATAACTGAGCAGATCGGCCATCTCTTGGGGACTTGGCTGAAACTGGGGCATTGGTGGCGTATTCCCGCTGATAACTTGTTCGATCAGGCTGTGAGGAGACTTGCGCTTGGATACATCGCGCAGACTTGGGCCGACGCGTCCGCCAGCATACAATCCATGACAACCGCTACAATTGATCTGGAAGATGGCATGTCCTATAGTGGGATCGCCAGTTTTTGCCAACACACTCGTCATGTAGGGATTGGATTCTTGCCGCAACTGCCAACCGACGATCGCAAATATACAGATCGACAAGCAAGCTAGCAAGATCGACCCGACCTGCTGCCACGATGTTTGCTTGTGTTTAGGTAGTCGGATATCCAAAATGTGTTTGCTGTGAGTAAAGTTATATTAAGGACACTAAGTGCAGATCTCATCCTGGAGTTACGCACTGACACTAATAGTGTATCTATAAAATTTAAGATTTACGATACATTTCTTAAATATCTTAAGCTTTTTCTCGGATTGTAAAGTTTTACAGCGTCAATATTGATGGTGGATTTGCAACCATTCGGAGCATCCATCCGTGCGGCTGATATTCACGACCCTAACGGCAATCGATCCACACCCCTTGCATCCATCCCCCTAAACCCGATACGCTATAGGGAATTATTTAAATTACTTAATTTGGAGTCTCAACGTTGTGGTAGAACCCTTACTAGCTGGCATCGTCCTTGGTTTAGTTTTCATTACCCTCAGTGGACTGTTTGTTGCTGCTTATTTGCAGTACAAGCGCGGTAACCAAGTTGGTTTGTAGTTGGCAATCGCGAAGATCGGGGAGGTAGACGTAATTGAATATTAGCCATCACATCTAGAGCTTGACACTAGCAAGCCGATAGAAAGCGATGGCTGTATTACCATAAGCTTTATAACGACAGATCTCGATCGTGGGTAGAGATGCTGGTAGAAGACTTATCTGCGGATCGGGACTGTGTTCGACGGCAATCTCGCCTAAAGGAGCCAGCAACTCGTATCGATCGATCGCCGCTAAGACTGGCTGATATAGTCCTCCAGCATAAGGCGGATCGAAATAAATCCGATCGAATACCCGCCCCTCTAGATCTGCGAGGCAGTTAACGACATCCCCACGCAAAAGTTGATAGATTTGACTCGCTGTGGCAACTTTTTGCCAATTTTCCTCAATAATACTACATGCGGCACTCGATCGTTCGATGCCCACTACGCTCTGAGCACCTCTACACAACGCCTCAGCACCCATTGCCCCACTACCGCTACACAGATCCAACCACCGACAACCCGCGATCGATCCTTGCCAAACATTAAACAAAGCCTGTCTGACTTTAGCCGATGTGGGTCTAGTTTCCAGTCCGGGTAAAGTTTTTAGCTCTCGATTGCCATAAATTCTGATACTCATTTACCCACTACTCTCTACCCTCTTCACCCTACCCCCTAAAGACTAACCTGCTTAAAATGATTGCGAGGATCGAAGGTGCGATTGGAGCGGATTTTTTCGTAGAGTTCGCGTTCGTTAGGTGTCAGTGTTTTGGGAGTTGCGATGATAATTTTGGCTAATTGATCGCCGCGTTCGCCTCGGGGGTTTGTCCAGCCTTTACCACGTAAGCGTAGAGATTGCCCAGAGCGCACGCCAGCAGGCACGTTAACTGTCACCATCCCATCTGGGGTCGGAATCTCGACTTGGGCACCGAGTACCGCCTCGTCGGGGGTAACTGGGACTTCGCAGATGAGTTGTTCGCCATCGAGCCGAAAGAAGGGATGCTGTTGTAGTTCGACAGTGAGGTATAAGTCGCCGCGCTGCTTGTTGTAGGTATTAATATTGCCTTTACCACGTACTCTAATTCTACTGCCAGCTTTGGCACCACCTGGAATCCGTACTTTGATGGTTTCAATGCCAAGATTAAAGCTTTTTTGGACACCTTTAAAGGCTTCGGTGAGGGACAGGCTAATTGTTGCTTCGCGATCGCCACCGATGTTACTGTTACTACCGTTGCTGCTGCTGGTATTGGTTGCGAAATCATTTACGTTAGTTTTGGCTCCAGCCGCTTTTGCTCCAGCCGGATTGGGATTCCCAGGATTATTAAATCGCCCTAATAGCTCGTTGACAAAATCATCAAAGTTATTGTATTGGCCAAAATCAACCGTGTTAAAATCGCCCGGTGGCGGATTGCCGGGACTGTTACCAGCACTCGATCGAGTCGTATTTTGAGGCTGCTCGGATTGTCGCCAATACTGTCCGAACCTATCGTATTGATTGCGTTTATCGACATCCGAGAGGACTTCATTTGCCTCGGTGATTTCTTTGAATTTGGCTTCGGCAGTTTTATCCCCTGGATTGAGATCTGGATGATATTTACGTGCCAATCGCCGATAGGCTTTTTTGATATCATCTGCACTAGCGTTCTTGTTCACCCCTAAGAGCGCGTAATAGTCTCGAAAATTTGTCGCTGCCATATGTCAGTCAGTGGCTGGTGGATAGTGATGTGCTAAACCGTCGGGGTACCCGACGGTTTAGCACATCAAGATAGTGGCTGAAGATAAATGTTTGCCAATCGTTACTTCATTATGCCCTGGTTACCTACAAAGTTTATCGATCCCTGGTAGCGATTGCCATCAACACCAGGGATCGAATCTGTGGGCATAGACGAAAGACGAATTACACCATCAAAGCAATTATTAATTATTAATTAATTCAACTGCTTATGCTGCAAAATTAACGCAACATCTTTGGCAAAGTAGGTGAGAATCAGATCTGCACCTGCCCGCTTGATACTTAACAGAGTTTCCATGATGATTTTTTTCTCATCAATCCAGCCGAGTTGGGCAGCAGCTTTGATCAGTGAGTACTCACCACTCACATTATAAGCGGCAACTGGAACGTTACAGTTGGCCTTGACTTGGTGAATAATGTCCAGATAAGCTAGGGCGGGTTTGACCATCACCAGATCGGCACCTTCCGCGATATCGAGTTCGACTTCAGTGAGAGCTTCCCGCGCGTTGGCTGGGTCCATTTGGTAAGTTTTCTTATCGCCAAATTTGGGAGCGGAGGCGAGGGCATCGCGGAAGGGGCCATAATAGGCAGATGCGTATTTGGCTGAGTAGGCGAGAATACCCACGTCAGTGAAGCCATGAGCGTCCAATCCTTGGCGAATTGCGCCGATGCGTCCATCCATCATATCGGAAGGGGCGACGATATCGCAGCCGGCTTGGGCTTGGGAAATAGCCATTTTGACTAAAATTGCGACGGTTTCGTCGTTGAGGATGACACCATGTTCGTCAATCACCCCATCATGTCCGTGAGTGGTGAAAGGATCGAGTGCCACATCGGTAATCACCATCATGCCTGGAGTTTGAGCCTTAATCGCCCGAACTGTCAGTTGGGCTAAACCCTCTGGGTTATAGCTTTCGGTGCCGTTATCATCTTTTTTAGCTTCAGCGACGACGGGAAATAAGGCGACTGCTTTGATACCTAAGCTGTAGATTTCGGCGATTTCTTTGAGCAGGAGATCGAGACTGTAACGATAACAATCTGGCATGGAAACAATTTCTACCCGTTGATTTTCGCCTTCGGTGACAAACATCGGATAGATCAAATCGTCAACTGTGAGCTGGGTTTCGCTGACTAAGCTGCGGATGCTGGGATTGCGGCGCAGTCTTCGGGGGCGTTTGGTGAGGGAGAGTTGATGTTCGGCTTCAGGATTCGATCGAGACATAGGGTATAAGTAGATCGCAGTAGCCACTGATTATACCGAAAAATTCGATCGCCGTAAAATTCCGACCGATCGAATGGTGTGATGCTGGAAATCTTAATCTCGACTAGTCACCAGC
>JBBRVB010000029.1:0-18945 GCA_038247275.1 Chroococcales cyanobacterium | reverse complement strand
GGGACCTTTTTCTCGCCACATTAAATCGGATTCAGAAATTACACCAACTAATTTTCCCTCATCGTCGATGACTGGTAAACCACCAATATGTCGATCGACTAATAGCTTGACTGCTTCCGATAGCGGTGTACTCGGTGTCACAGTTAGCAACTCACAATTCATCCAATCTGCAACAGTTTGTGACATGATTTATCTCATCTCATCGATGTATGGTTGTCGAGAAATTTAAATAAGAAAATTGATAATTACTAATAATTCAATCAAATTTACTTTAGATCTTTATTATAGTAAGTAAATAATGCTCATGACAGAATATTATAATATCTTTATATGTCTGAAGATAATTAAGGCAGGCGATCGATCCCGATCTCCTGCCCCAAAATTTAGCAATTATGCGGGGACAAACTTCATCGAGATCCCGTTCATACAGTAGCGTAAACCTGTCGGTTTTGGGCCATCTTCAAATACGTGTCCCAAATGTCCACCGCAGCGACGGCAATGGACTTCGGTACGAGTTGAAAAGAGCGATTTATCTACAGAAGTCTCGATCGCGCCGGGGATCGGATCGTTGAAACTCGGCCAACCCGTACCACTATTAAACTTCGTTTCAGAAACAAATAGTGGTAAGTCGCAGCCAGCACAGACAAATTGACCTTTGCCATACTCTCGATCGAGAATACTAGTACCAGCACGTTCTGTACCATGTTTCCGCAATACACTAAACTGTTCGGGAGTCAGAATTTTTTTCCACTCTTCATCAGTTTTGGTGATTTCAAATTCGCCTTGTGTTTTTTCCATTGGAGGTGTCTTGGATGATAAAAAATAAAGTCCGCTGGCTGCACCGATCGGTACTAATGCCGCTGATAATAGAGTTCGTCTTTGCATCTGGTTGGGAGCATCGAGATGTTTAAGTGAATACCTCGTGGCGGGGTCTTTGCTCGGAAGAATCGCAATCCAGGATTACTTACATTTTAACAATTATCTGAAGTTGAGGGCAGAAACATCGATCTGAAGGGGATAGCCTGAAACCCTGATGGTGTATTCTCCTCACATCCGCTACTTCATCAAAGATGGTGTTAACCCCCCCCAACCCCCTATTCGAGCTTGCTCAGATCGACGCAGCAACTCACCTATTCTCTACACTTTAAAGCCGCCATGCAATTTCCCGACTTAAACCAACTCTCCCTCGCCCAGCAAGTTGCCCAAATGGTGGTAGTCAGAGCTTCCAGCCATTTATTCGACCACCAGATCCAGTATCCCGAATTTGGCGAACGCGATCGAGCCACACTCAAACATTGGATCGCCGATCTTGGTGTCGGCGGGGTGATTTTTTGGGGTGGGAATGCGGGCGAATTGACACTGCGAATCCAGCAGTTGCAAGCCTGGGCAACTTATCCACTGCTGATTGCTGCCGATATCGAAGAAGGTGTGGGGCAACGATTTACAGGTGGTACTTGGTTTCCACCGCCAATGGCTCTCCAGGCGATCGCCCAAACGGATCTAGCCAAAGCGATCGAGTATGCGCGTCAAATGGGTGCGATTACCGCCCAGGAAGCCCTGGCGGTGGGGATCAATTGGATTTTGGCTCCGGTAGTCGATGTCAACAATAACCCCGCCAATCCGGTCATTAATATTCGATCTTTCGGAGAGACTCCCGAAATTGTCAGTCAGTTAGCGACGGCCTATATCCACGGAGCGGCGGCCTATCCGGTGCTTACCTGCGCCAAACATTTTCCCGGTCACGGAGATACGGGCGTGGATTCGCACTGGGCATTGCCCGTAATACCGCACGATCGCGCGCGATTGGACTCGATCGAGTTTCCCCCATTCAAGGCGGCAATTACGGCGGGGGTTGATAGTGTGATGAGTGCCCATTTACTGATTCCCGCGCTCGATGCGGAGCTACCGGCGACGCTTTCACCCCGGATTTTGACTGAGGAGTTACGTCACAATTTAGGCTTTGAGGGGTTGATTAGCACCGATGCCTTGGTGATGGGAGCAATTACCGATCGATATGGGGCAGATGATCCACCAGTCATGGCTGTGGCGGCTGGTTCGGACATTATTTTGATGCCTGTAGATCCCGTAATTGCGATTCAGGCGGTGTGTCATGCGGTAGAGTCAGGGGTGATTAGTGCCGAACGGATTAAGGAGAGTGTCGGGCGAATTTGGCGATCGAAACAGAAATTATTTAAAGAGTGGGATGGGATTACGCTTACTCAGTCGCCAGTGAATAGTCAAGCAGCATCATTGATGACACTTGCTACGCCAACATCGATGGCTGTTGCGATGAACGCATTACAAGATTCACTAGTTGTGCGCGGAAATCTACCCCTAAAACCTAGCCCTGGCAAGAATATCGTGATGCTAGAAGAAATTCTCGATCCCACCTTCCTCAGCCGGAGTACTCCAGCCGTTACTATTCCTACCAAACTCGGCTATCAACTCCAGATTGTCAATCGCCACAGTCCGACAATGGCGATCGCACCTGAAGATACCGCTATTCTACAATTGTTCATTCGGACTAGTCCATTTTCAGGCGGACTGGGAATCACGGCGATCGCGAAACAATTATTTCAACAATTAATTGCCACCAAACAACTCCAAGGATTAATTATCTATGGTAGTCCTTATTTAATGGCAGATTTTGCTACACTTTTACCACCGGAAATCCCGTGTGTCTTCTGTTATGGACAAATGGCAGCGGCACAATCGATCGCGTTAGAGCATTTGTTTGGAATGTAAAATTAACTGACCATTCGATTGATTAAAAATTACTGGCAATACCATAATTATCAATTAATTAACCTAGTTTGATTCAATAACTTCCAGAGCGATCGCAGCCAAACTAATCCACCTAAACCCGTAACTCCAAATAAGATTAGCGACAATAACGGATAGGTAACACTTAATAAAATTGCGGCGATCGCACTTAAGCTAGTTAGGCACAGATAACTTAGATTCCAATAAACTTTGTTAACTACTTGAGTCACGATCTGCGATCGCCTCAAGATTTCGAGTTCTTGCTGTGCTAATCTTTGCTCTAGTTGCCGAATTTTTAGATTACTATTACTAGGCTTAGTTAATTTATGTTTGAGGTAATTAACTGCCTGTTTACTAAGTTTACCAATGATATTACTACGTTCGGAGATGGCGATGCTGCGAATAAAAGGTTGAGCGGCGACGACTAAATTATATTCGGGATCTAATGTGCGGGCAATGCCATCGAGTGTCGATAGAGCTTTAATAATAAAGCTCATTTCTGGTGACATCTGAAATGGTTGTTGGACAAAAAGGGTGGTGACTTCACTCTTGATTTTATCGAATTCTTTGATATCGACAGGACGATCGGTAAAGCGTTCGAGCATAAATTCGATGACGCGTCTAAGCGGGCGCATATCTTCAACTTCCTCGATCAATCCCAGCTCGATCAGGTTATTTGTCACAGCAGTTTCATCTTTTTTCAGCACCGCCCAAAAAGTCTCAATCATCCGATCGGTTGAGATCTGTTTTAGCTCTGCCATCATCCCAAAATCATAGACAACCAGCCTACCATCAGCCATGATTGCCATATTTCCAGGATGCGGATCGGCTTGAAAAAATCCATCGACTAATAATTGTTGGAGGTAACAACAAATCCCAATCTGATTAATTTTTTTTGGATCGAAACCACAAGCTGCTAGGGCTGGGCGATCGTCAATTTTAATTCCTGGCAAGTAACTCATAGTCAGGATCTTACTCGTCGTATACTTCCAGTATATTTCTGGGGCAACAACTAATTGACGATCTTTAAAGTTGGAGCGAAATCGATCGGCATTTTGACCTTCTTTGGTATAATCTATCTCTTTAAATAGGAGCGTAAAAAATTCTTGGTAAATGGCTCTAAGTTCGAGCGATCGCTTTTTTGGAACCAATCGATCGACCCACCACAATAATTTCTCAATTACCAAGAAATCTAATTCAAATAGTCGCCTTAGTCCCGGACGTTGCACTTTAATAACAACATTTTCACCCGTCCGCAATTTCGCTTTGTGTACCTGTCCCAAACTTGCCGCTGCGAGCGGAATTGGATCGAATTGAGCAAATAATATGTCTAAAGTAGCCCCGAGTTCGGTTTCAATAATCTCGATCGCTTCATCGGCACCAAAAGCTGGCACTCGATCTTGGAGTTGACTCAGAGCTTCGGTATAAATCGGTGAAAAAAAGTCAACTCTAGTCGATAAAGATTGACCGATTTTAATAAAAGTTGGCCCCAATCCGATCGCCGTATTGACTAATTTTTGAGCGCGTCGCCGGTGATAGCGTTCGTTGGTGGTAGGTAAGATTGAGTCTTTAACTAGAGCTAAACCCAATCCGATTGCAGCGGTATAAATATCAAATTGTCGAGCACGACATGAATATTTAGATCTTTGCCACCGAAACTGGGGTTCGCGGTTGGAACGATCGGTTGTGGGCACCGATCTCCGGGAGATCGGTAGATGCTGTTGCGAACCGAGTTTCGACATGACGGGTGACTTCTTCAAGTTAATGCCGTGCGAGGACTGTCGGCATGGTGAGAGTGAAACAGGTTTTGGCAATTGCCGGTTTTACTACATCACTAGTCACGGTAATTGTACCTTGAATGTGATCTACCATCGATTTAACCAGAGCCAAGCCCAGTCCCGTGCCGGCAATTGCTTGTTGGGTAGCACCCGCTCCCCGCCGGAATCGATCGAATAAATAGGGTAGATCGTTGTTGGCAATTGGCTTACTCAGATTGGTAATTGTGAAAATTGCCCGTTCTGGTTCGACACTCAGCCACACTTCTACCAATGTCTCAGGCAGGGCAAATTTACCCGCATTTACCAGTAATTCTTCCAAAATATGTGTGAAACTATCCGTGTCAGTTTCGATTTGGGAGGAGAGTGCCGGGAGATGGAGGGAGATTTCTAGCGATTTGCTATCCGGCCAGCGATCGGTCACAATTGTAGCCTGCTGGGAAACAAATTGATTGAGTGAAATCTGTTGGGAGCGAAACTCGACTTGTTGGGTTTCAAACTGTTGGAGTTTGAGCAGATCGTTAACTAGTTTGATTTCGCGCTGACACTGCTCATCGAGAATATCTAGATATTGAGTGCGCCGCTCTGGATCGACATCGGCTTGGCGCAGCATTTTGATTGCCAATGACATACTCGTCAATGGTGTGCGTAACTCATGCCCGATCGTACTGATAAACTCATCTTTGAGTTCGTTGGCTTGGTGCAACTTTTCCATCCGTTTGCGACCGACATCGTGTAACTTAGCTTGCAGTTGCAGACTAGTTTGGACTTGCGATGTCCGGTTGGCTACAGCCGTCCGCGCTTGTTTGAGTGCTCGGCGTTGGATACGGGCGAGGGCGATTTGGAAGATCTGGCATTGCAATAATTTTAATTCGACTGGATGCCAATGCCGATCGCGATCGTGTTGGAGTACCAACCAACCCCACAGTGCTTCTGCCGGTTTCCGCCCAGAGGAAATCGTCCCCATTAATGGGATCATCACCAGACTGGGCAAGCGATCGACTTGAAAAATTAGGCGATCGCTTGCTGTCAGCAAGCGATCGTGACGGTCGAAAATCGTTGGATTGGGAGCATTTGCCAGTGCTTGTTGGCACAAGTCAGAATTCTCGATCGGAAAGGATGCGGGGAGTGCTGGTACACCACCGCGAACATCGATTGTGGTGACAAGCTGAACTTGGGTAGCCGTTGTTGTTACAGGTACTGAAGGTGCTGAATGTGCTGGCAGCACTGGCTCGGAGAGAGGGCGATCCCATTCGGAGTCGATCGATGATAGTTTTTGCTTGTCGTCGGGTGGTGCGCTGAGTGCCGGTACAGTAACAGGTAGTTGGGATGTGGCTGGTTTGACATCGCTAGTCTTGAGTGTCAACACAAAGCCCCGTTTGATTTGTAAGGCTTCTACCATATCCGATACGGCAATCTCAAACAATCGATTCATCGGTTGATTGTCAACGATCGCTTGAGTCAGACGCTGATGTAATCGGGGATAGATCTGGGCGATCTGTGCTTGCAGTCGGAGATCGTCTTCGATCAGGGCAACACCGATATAGTCAGCAACGATTTGCAAGACTAATTTTGTCTCTCGAAACCATTCCACACCCTTGGTTGCGAGGATGACGCAGCCAGTCACCTGGCTTTGGTTGCGAGTTTCGACGACCGTCACTTGATAGTCAGGCAGTAATGGCATCCGCCATTGAATTGGTTTGGGCGCAGCAGGAATATCGAAAGTAGGTAACTGAGTCGAGATCGAGTTGGTGCGGTGGCTAACACAGGCACTAGCAGCAACCCGGACGACACCTGGATTTGTATACTGTAAAATCCAGCAGCCATCTGCTGCAAAGTTGTTAGCTACCGATTGAGCTAAAAGAGACAACACCTCTGTGCGATCTTCACCAGCCGCTAGGGGCTGAACGATTTGAAGAATGCGTTGTCCGAAATAATCAATTTCGCGGGAATCCTGCATGGGTAATCGATCGAGTGAGCAGCAAATGTAGATACCAGACCTACTCATTTATTGTGCCACACTGTTCGATCTCAGCTAATGGTCTAAATAAGGATCTATCTATCTATACAAAGTATGCCCAAACATCACAATATTATTGGCTATTCCTAAGTATCAAACGGTACTTTTTTTGACAACCGCTTACAAATCGGCTTGTCTGAGGGTTTTAACCCATTTAAGGCGTTTGGGGAAAATTGCCATCCGGGCGATCGCAAAGGGCATGATTACCAACCAGTGCAGGATAAATAACGAGCCGATCGCAGTTTGCGTAAATAAGCTAGTCATACTCACCCGCGATTCACGTCCAGCCGCCTTACCAACAGTCGATCTATTGCTGCGCCGCAATCCCTCCCAAATCCCCCACAACGGCAACGCCACGCCCAAAGAAGCGGTCATTGGGAGCAATAATGGGGGATGCTTGAGCCAAACTGCCATGAGGAAGTCGGGAATACCTGCGGGGGGTAAGAGATACTGAATTGATAAAAAGGACAGTAGATCGAGAGTTTTTTTCGTCCCCATCCGATTGCTAGCGATCGCTTCCCAGTAATCCAGATACCGCTGAAATCCGCCCTCTGCCCAGCGATTGCGCTGATTCCACAAGGCAGTAAAGGTCGTCACACCTTCTTCCCCCACTGGGGGAGCGGACATCAATTCGATCTCCCAGCCGGTGAGCTGGAGTCGCAGCGTCAGATCCAGATCGTCAGTAATAGTTTGTTCGTTCCAGCCGTCACAACCATCTAAAGCCGTCCGGCGGACAAATTGACCATTCCCGCGTAGTTCGCCGATGCCACCAGCACAAATCCGCTGTTGCTGAAGATAGGCATCCAGAGCCATTTCTGCCCGCTGTCCGCGTGTGAGAAAATTGGTATCACTATTAGTAATCGCTTTGCGGAGTTGAATCGCCCCCACGGTTTCAGACTGAAAGTAAGCCAAAACTTGGTATAAGAAATCAGGAGTAACTTGAGCATCAGCATCGAAGACACCGATAATTTCACCCTGCATGAGAGTCAGGACTTGGTTGAGCGCGCCTGATTTACCCCCAGTTTGCTGACTAGTCCGGTGAAGAACTCGGAGTTGGGGATATTGCAGCGCAAGTTTATCCAAAATTTCAGGAGTGCGATCGGTACTACGATCGTCGATCGCCCACACTTCATACCGATCGGGAGGATAATCCAGACTGCACAGACTTTCTACCAGATTAGTAATTACGGCTGCTTCATTTTTGGCAGCAATCGCCAAGGAAATAAATGGATAAGTCTGGGGGGGAATAAATACTGGAGGTGGAGTCACCTTAGTCGCCACCAACCTCAACGCCCGCACTAAAAAGATACTCGCGATCGCCCAAGCGATGATGTAGCCCCAACTAATCAAATGTAACGCCCCAACTCCCAACCACAAACTCCCCATAATTGTTGCTGCTTTGAGTCGTCGATAGCCCATCCCTACAGACCAATCGATCGTCGGTAGACTAGCTTCTTCAACGGGTAACTGTAAGCTGCGTTCGGGCATCTCGATCGGTTAGAAAATAGGAGCTATTTAATATTAACCCAAGTTACTCTAGCAATCCCATGTGATTTTGGGAGATGGGAGATGGGAGATGGGAGATGGGGAGATGGGAGGTGGGAGATGGGGAGATAGGGAGATAGGGAGATAGGGCAAGAAATGGTCGCTTAATAATAACTTCCAGCTAAAATCTAACGTGGAGTGAATGCCGCACCACGCAACACACAAATCGAACCATACGCAGGAGAGTTTGAGAGGCGGCGTTCCGCCTTTCAACGGGGGGGCTGGGGGTCGGTACCCCCAGATCCGGGTTCTGCCCTCACTAGTGAAATCGCAGCTCACAAGTATATATCGCCTACCGCCCCGCTTGCTACAACTTATCTATCGCCTGAACCGAAGGATTCGGTCTAACTCGATCGCCCTCAAACTCGATTCTCATTCTGAGAGGCTACGCCAACGAATTCCGCCCGATCGTAAATTCCGAATATACTATAGAGTATCGAGACTCCGCTACCGCCACAACCTAGCCTCGCGCCACCGTCTGTGAAGTTAAACGCTATGACCACCTCTGCCATTTCTCCCGAACAATTACAAGAGATCTTCCCCTTTCCACTCGACAGATTTCAACTTCAGGCGGTAGACGCGCTCAATCTCGGCAAATCGGTAGTAGTCTGTGCCCCCACTGGCTCCGGTAAAACATTGATCGGTGAATACGCCATTCATCGCGCCCTCCGACAGGGACGGAGAGTATTTTACACCACCCCCCTCAAAGCTTTATCCAATCAAAAATATCGTGACTTCCGTGCCGAATTTGGCGAAGAAAATGTCGGCTTACTCACGGGTGATATCTCCATCAATCGGGATGCACTAGTCGTCGTGATGACCACCGAAATCTTCCGCAATATGCTCTACGGTACCCGCATCGGCGAAGTTGGTACCTCGATGATGGGTGTCGAAGCAGTGGTACTCGACGAATGCCACTACATGAATGACAAGCAGCGCGGCACCGTTTGGGAAGAATCAATTATCTATTGCCCCCCCCATATTCAGCTCGTCGCCCTCTCCGCCACCGTCGCTAATAGCAAACAACTCACCGACTGGATTAATGCCGTTCACGGTAGCACCGAACTGATCTATTCCGATTTTCGCCCCGTCCCACTCGAATTTCACTTTGTCAATCCCAAAGGAATTCTACCCTTACTCGATCCAAATACAGCTAAACTCAATCCCAAACTCAAGTCCCATCGTCCCACTGGTAGCCGTAAAAGCGAAGATGTTCCCAGTATCGGCTTTGTCGTTAGCAAGCTCGCCGAACGCGAAATGTTGCCCGCCATCTATTTTATCTTTAGTCGGCGGGGCTGCGACAAAGCCGTCGCCGAGATGTCCACGCTCCAATTAGTCAATCCGGCTGAATCAGCACAGTTAAAAATCCGCATCGATGAATTCCTCGACAAAAATCCCGAAGCCGCCCGCGCAGGGCAAGTCGAACCACTATACAAAGGCATCGCCGCTCACCACGCCGGCATACTCCCCGCTTGGAAAGTACTCGTTGAAGAATTATTTGGACTGGGTTTGATCAAAGTCGTCTTTGCCACCGAAACTCTCGCAGCAGGGATAAATATGCCCGCGCGGACGACCGTGATCTCCAGTCTCTCCAAACGCACAGACCAAGGACATCGCCTCCTGACCGCCTCCGAATTCCTGCAAATGTCTGGACGTGCCGGACGACGTGGCAAGGACGTGGTGGGCTATGTAGTGGCAACTCAGACCAGATTTGAAGGTGCCAAGGAAGCAAGTGACTTTGCGACATCCGCACCCGACCCGCTAGTAAGTCAATTTACCCCCACTTATGGGATGGTCTTAAACCTCCTACAAACCCACAACCTCGAAGAAGCCAGAGAACTCGTCGAACGCAGTTTCGGGCACTTTACCAAAACCCTCCATCTCTTACCCCAACAGCAGGGGATTGGCGACATCAAGCAAGAATTAGCCACTCTCCAAGAAAGCCTTAGTAAAATCGATGGCAACGTTCTCGCTGACTATGAAACCTGTCATTCCCAGCTCAAACTAGACCAAAATCAACTCAAAAATCTCCAGCTCTACACCGAACAACTTCAAGCCGGACAAGTCAGCAAGCAACTCCCAACCGCATTCCCCGGCACGATCCTCAGCCTCAAAGGCAAACACGTCCCCGTCGCCACGCCATTACCTGCCGTCTTGGTCAGCAAAATTGCCGGATCTGGCTACAAACCCGCCCTCGTCTGTCTGGGGCAGGATAACAAATGGTACGTCGTTAACCATCAAGATGTCGTCGCCGTCCACAAACATTGGTCGGAATATGGCGGCAAACAGCGCGTCCCGCAAGTAGTTTCCTTGCTCCCACCTGCGGATATGCCCCTCAAGCCCGGACAAGTCCGCAAAGGCATGAGCCTGACTGCTGAAATCGCCCAGAGCATCCCCAATGTCGAGCCACCAGCCACCGCCGAATTGACAGCCCAAGTCAAAACTGTCGCCGAACTAAAAACCAAGCTTGAAAATCATCCTGTCTGGACGTGGGGCAATCCCGCTACTCTACTCAAACGCTATCGCCGTCAAGCCGTATTAGAAGAAGAGATTAAAGATCTCCAAAATACACTGCAATTGCAACTCGATCGACATTGGCAAGAATTTCTCAATCTGATCGAAGTATTGCGTCAAGTCAATGGCTTGCAAGGTGTCCTCCCGACGCGGATTGGCGAAGCCGCCGCCGCCATTCGTGGGGATAATGAGTTGTGGATTGCCCTGGCACTCATGTCTGGTTATTTAGACGGCTTAGATCCGCACCATTTAGCCGCCGTAATCTGTGCCCTCGTATCGGAAACCCCCCGCTCCGACAGTTGGACAAACTACGATCCGGCGGATGAGGTAGTCATGACCCTCAGTGCCCTGCGCGGCTCTCGCCGACAACTATTCCAAATCCAACGCCGCTATCAGGTAGCTCTCCCCGTCTGGATGGAGTACGAGCTAGTCGGCATCGTCGAAAACTGGGCGTTGGAGATATCTTGGACAGAGTTGTGTAGCAATACCAATCTCGATGAGGGCGATATCGTGCGGATGTTACGCCGCACGGTAGATCTGTTATCACAGATTCCCTATGTACCTCATGCCAGCGATGCTTTGCAAGCCAATGCAAGACGGGCAATCCAATTAATCGACAGGTTCCCAATTAACGAATCGATCTCATAATTTGGGCTTTTTAACTCCTCTGTCTCAGCGGATGGCGATGCAATTTTACAAAAAATAAGTCGCCTAGTTGTCCGTTCCGCTGTTAGCTGCCATCGGGTTCATCTGGATCTTCACCAATTGTTTGCTGTGATGCGTGGCGGATGTGGAGAATGCGAACCGTTAAGATATCTTGCTCCTCAACAATAGTGAACAGGACTCGGTACGAATTACGCCCTCTTCCGTAGAGTAATTGGCGAATCTCTTGGCTAAAATACTCATTCTCTCGCGCTAATGAACAACGTCTAGGCATTTGAGACAAGGACTCAATTACTTGTAGCAATCCTGAATACCATTGCCTTGCTTCTGGGAGAGAAGTAATTTGGGACAACCGTAAAAATGCGTTATCTGCTTCAGCCTCTGCTACGCTTGAAGTCTCGATCTGGTACTTCATGAATTGCTTGGCAGATCGTACTTGTGGCGTTGTTCTTGGGCAAAATCTTGAAAAGACCGGAATCGCCCTGCCTCAAAGTCATCTAGCCCCTGCTGAATATTCTTAATAGCCGCTACTGAATCCTGCCCTTCCCACTCTAAAACATTAGCCAACAATTCAGAGGCAAAGAGGCTAACATCTTGCCCTTGTCGTTCGGCTCTGTCCCGCAACAATGTTTCTAATTCGGGACTAAGGGTAACAACAATTGTCATCAAACAACCTCCTCTAGGACAAAGCTTGTATGCTTTATTTTAGCAAGGATCTAAGCAATTCATTCGATCTCTCGATTCCCAATTAACGAATCGAGCGCGTAATTCTAAACCTTTTAGACAAAGGGTTTAGAATTACGCGCTCGATGATTTTATAGTTGAAGGCTCTCGTACCAATTTGTTGCATCAGTTTCAACCAAATCGGGCGAGATGCCCTATCCGCCTTAAATGAGGGTAAAATCAATCTGGTTATCGCGCATAGGTGGACGTTTAAACAATGTCAATCTACCGATGACTAACGATCCCGCAATTCAATGGTTGCGAAGCGAATTAATAGCAATAAGCAAAAGTATTAGCTAGATTCTTTCATCTCCTTCACCCAATTAATCACCGTATTGTGTGAAACTCCTGTTTGACGTTCGATTTCTCGAAAGCTGATTTCCTGACAATGAAGAGCGAGACACCTTTGCTTAACTTCTGGGGGATAGCCGCGTACCGTATATCGATCGACAAATTGCCGCCCACAAGCTTTACATGCATACCGCTGCTTATCTTGGTGATGACCATTCTTGACTACTCGATCGCTCTGACAGTGAGGACATATCATCATATTACTGTGCGAAGCAAGTAAATGGTCGCCGATATGGGGATTGAGATAGCCATAGAGCGCGGCTTTTAGCTCCTCATAAATTGCTGGGCGACGATCGGCAGGACTTCTAATCGCAACAACAGCCAAGCTTTCATAGATTCGATGCGCCATTTCTGAGAGCAATTCACTTCTGGTTTGGCTCAGAGCTGGATTGCGTTGGCGATAGCCGGCTGCATGTTGGGCGATCGATTGTTGGTTAACACTTGCGTCCAACTCATCTGTCAATAACAAAAATAAGCCTGGTACTGGTGGCTGGATGAATTGTAAATAGATACAGCGGATCGGGGGACGCTCTATATAACGAGCAAAGCAATCGATGAGATCGCCAATTACCGACACCAAGGGACGATAAATATCCTGCTCAAAGAATTCTCGATCGAACTCTTGCGCCTGTTGGAGATATTCCACTTCGATCGCGTGAAAAATCGCTAATTTGTCAGGGAAAAATTGATAGATCGAACCGATCGCGGTATTCGCTCGATCGGCTATCTGCTGGGTCGTTGCGGCTGTATAACCTACCTCCGTAAACACTTCCGCCGCAGCAAGCAAAATCTTCTCCACCCGCGCTTGTCCGCGTTTCTGCTTGGGTTGACGACGGGAGGAGCGATCGCTTGACAAAGACGAGGAATTATTCATAAACTAATTATGTCATGATTTTGGAGCAAACCACCAAATGAATACCGAACTCAAATCCGTTAATGATATCCCTGGTAGCCTGGGTTTACCGATACTCGGCAACTTTGTAGATGTTTTCCGGCACCAAGAACTATTTTACTGGCAACGCTATTGGCAACATGGGAAAATCTTTAAAATGAGATTTTTAGGTGAGAACTATGTAGTGCTAGTCGGGCCAGAAGCTAGCCGCTTGGTGTTAAAAGATCGCGCGGATAAGTTCTCATCGCGGCTGGGCTGGAAGACCTTGAAGCCGATTCTGAGCGAAGATATGGTGTTGCTCCAAGACGGGGCGGAACACAAGACTAGTCGGCGGTTGATTTTGCCGATTTTTCATCAGCAGGCAATCGCGTCCTATTTTGAGACAATGAAGTATTTGGTAGAGTCGGCGGTAGCAGACTGGGGCAAACAAGGGACGATTAATCTCGATGCCGAGTTACGCAAGTTGACGTTGACTGTTGCCGTTCAGATTTTTCTGGGCAGCCAAAAGATAGATGAAGTCGCACAAGTCCGCGATTGGTTCAACACTTTGATGTCAAAGGCAAATTCCGCGATCGTCAAGTGGGATGTACCATTCACAGCGCATGGGCAGGGACAAGCGGCACGTCGCCATATTATTGAATATATTCTTAAAGTCATTCAAGAACGACAAGAGCGCGGCGATCTAGATAATGCTGAAGATGTCTTAGGTTTATTTCTGCATACGGTGGATGAGGATGGACGGAAGTTTACCGAAATGCAGGTTGCCAATCAAGCCCTGGGTTTTTTGTTTGCTGCCCACGAAACAACTGCCACACTGATGTCTTGGCTCTTATTTGAACTGGGGAATCGCCCACAATGGCGAGAGAAACTGCGCGATGAATATCATGGGGTAGTTAGAAATGGCGAGATCGAAATGCCTCATCTCCGCCAACTCTCCCAAATGACTAATGTACTAAAAGAAGGAGAACGACTCTATCCACCATTGGAGATGATGCTTCGTGGGGTGTTAGAAGATATCGAGATCGAGGGCTATCTGATTCCGGCGGGTTGGAATGTGATGGTTGCAACGCTGTTTACCCATCGGTTGCCAGAAGTCTATGCCGAACCAGACTTGTTCGATCCCGACAGATTTGCACCACCACGGGCAGAAGATACAAAGCAGCCATATTCATTAATTGGCTTTGGTGGTGGCGCACATAGTTGTATCGGGGTGGAGTTTGCCAAAATGGAGATGAAGTTAATTTTGGGAATTTTGCTCGATAACTACGATCTGGTTTCCGATCCCTTGCCGGATGGAGTGGAATATCCCGTGCGGCGGATGGTTGAGACGGTGCCAAAGCTCACTGCAAAGTTAACACCACTCGATCGAGGATAATCGCTTGAGTAGGGACGATCTATTTATACTGACAGATAGGAACAACATTTATCTAAACTCACTCACTCGCACTAATTTCCAATTCAAAATCCTATGCCCCAATCGCCAGAAATTGCTGTTGAGTTTCGAGATGTTAGTTTTCAGATTAACGATCGAGAGATCTTATCTCACCTAAATCTCACCATTTACCAAGGGGAGACGATCGTCTTATTGGGGCGTAGTGGTAGTGGCAAAACTACTACTCTCAAATTAATCAATCATTTACTGATGCCGACGACGGGATTGGTGTTGGTGGACGATCGATCGACTGCGAAGTGGGAAACGATCGCGCTGCGGCGGCGGATTGGCTATGCAATTCAGGATATCGGTTTATTTCCACACTTTAATGTCGCTGAAAATATCGGACTCGTGCCTTCATTAGAAAAGTGGCACAAGCAACGGATCGAGACACGAGTATATGAAATGTTAAACTTGGTGGGGTTAGAGCCGGGGATATTTGCTCAACGCTATCCTCATCAGCTTTCAGGGGGGCAACGTCAGCGCGTGGGGGTAGCGAGGGCTTTAGCTGCCGATCCGCCGATCTTATTGATGGATGAGCCGTTTGGTGCGCTCGATCCGATTACGCGGCTGGAATTGCAACAACAGTTTCAATATTTACAAACACAATTGGGGAAGACAGTCGTCTTCGTCACGCATGATATTCAAGAGGCTTTTGTGTTGGGAACGCGAATTGGTTTGATGTATGAAGGCGATTTGGCAGTATTAGGAACGCAGGCGGAATTACTTCAGTCTCAACATCCAGAAGCACGCGCGTTTATTGATTGCTTGAATCCTTGGCAAAATGGAGAGAATACATAATTGAAAGCGATCGATCTATTGTCCAATCGGGATATCTCGGAAATTTTAGTTCGGAGTGGAGAACATTTAGTTTTAGTCGCGATCGCGATGGGAGTAGCAATCGCGATCGGGATTCCATTAGGGATTACAATCACTCGTTATCCAAGATTAGCATCACCAATTCTCGGTATTGCTAATGCGCTACAAACTATTCCGAGTTTAGCGATTTTTGGCTTTCTAATTTCAGTACCATTTCTAGGCGGTATTGGCAAAAATCCGGCGATTGTGGCACTGACTCTGTATGCGCTATTACCGCTAATTCGCAATACATATATCGGGATTACTAGCGTCGATCCAGCGGTGAGAGAGGCAGGGAAGGGGATGGGAATGACTGATTGGCAGTTGCTAACCCAAGTCGAGATTCCCCTGGCTGCTGGCGTAATTTTGGCGGGGATTAGAGTCGCAACAGCGATCTCGGTTGGGGTGGCTACAATTGCGGCGGCGATTGGCGGCGGGGGATTGGGTGTGTTTATTTTTCGGGGACTTGCGACAGTTGACAATCGGTTGATTTTAACAGGCGCAATTCCGGCGGCGGCGATCGCTTTAGGTGCAGATTTAGCTTTGGGATGGGTAGAAACTAGGCTCAGACAGCAACCAGTTCGGCTGAGTAAGGATCGTCAAGTTACAATTGGTGGGGCGATCTTAGCATTACTATTAGTAGGCTTAATTGCACTTAATTATTTCCAGACACCAGCAACAATTACGATCGGATCTAAGAATTTTACAGAACAGATCATCCTCGGAGAATTACTCGCACAGCAAATTGAAACTCATACTAAAATTAAGGTCGATCGACAATTAAATTTAGGTGGTACCTTTATCTGTCATGAAGCAGTCAAAGCTGGGAAAATTGCGGGTTATGTAGAGTATACAGGTACATCACTGACAGCGATTTTAAAACAAGATCCCATTAAAGATCCTCAAGTAGTATTTGACAAGATTAAGCAAGCATACGATCGCCAGTTTCAATTAGCAGTCATGTCACCATTAGGCTTTGAAAATACCTTTGCCTTCATTATCAGAAATGAGGATGCCAAACGGTTACAGATTAAGACATTATCTGAAGCTGCCAAATATACGCCCCAACTACGCGGTGGCTTTGGCTACGAATTTCTCGAACGCAAAGATGGTTATCCAGCCGTCGCCAAGACTTATGGCTTAAAGTTTGCCAAAATTCAACAGATGGAATTTGGGCTGATGTATCAAGCCCTTAAAGAACAGAAAGTAGATTTAATTGCCGCTAATTCTACCGATGGTTTGATTCCAGTGCTAGATTTAGTTATCCTAGAGGATGATAAAAAATACTTTCCACCCTATCAAGCGGTTCCAATTTTTAATCAGGCTACCTTAACTAAATATCCAGAGTTGCGATCGGTTATTAATCAACTAGCTGGATTAATTTCTACTAAAGATATCCAGAATATGAACTATCAAGTAGATAATAAATCAATGCCAGTCGATCGAGTCGTTCGTGCATGGCTCAAATCTAAAAATCTAGCTTGATATACGTTTGGTTTAGGGAGACTTACCAGCCCCAGCTTCCTGGAGTACCCTTAAATGGCCCGACGATATCTTTGGTGATCCACCCGCCATAGAACTCGCCTGGTTGCGGTGTCACCAGTTCTTCATCCACATAGCAAGCATCCATTGGCTGGGCGTAGAAAGCTAGATAATTGGCAATCGGCTGAAAATTAGGCGTTGGTGTTGGATAAGCCCAAGCGACATTTTCGAGCCGCTTATCGCCGACTTGTAGGTGATAATACAAAGCATTTCCTTTCCATTCGCAGAAAGAGCCGCGCTGAGTCGCCTGGAGGTACTGCATCTGAATATCTGCTGGTGGCAAATAGTAAACGGGCGGATGACTAGTTTCTAGAACGCGATAGCCAGCAGTTGTATCGGCGATAGTTTGCCCATTAAAGACGATCTGAATGCGTTTGGTGACTTTTTCTAGACGTGGGGGGCGAGGATAGTCCCAGACTGATTCTTGCCCTGGTTGTGGTTGAATACGTTGGGGAGACATGGTGGAGAGGTATGAAGAGATGGGTAGCTAAATTTGTTACAAAATCTGAAGAACTATAGATTAAGTTCGCAATACCAAATTAATCGAGCTTGGATAATAATGAAGAAAATAATGAGTCGTCAGGAGCGACTCGAAGACAACGACACCAATGTACCAAATCGAGATTAAATTTACGAGCGAGTTGTTGGAGTAGATCGATTGATTCTTGATTCGGGGGGATATTTGCATCTTGACCGATCGCGATTACTTGGACTTTACCCTTGGGAGCTAATCCATACACGGAGAAGTCATCATTTAATGATAACGAATAACCATCAGTAATTGGCGATTGCGCGCCATCATAAGTTATACCTGCGGATTTTGTAGACACTTTCAATATACTTGCCAGATAAGTTAAGGCAATATTACTCGCGATCGGTATTTCTGGTTTTTTGCGAATGTGCATTTCACTCCAGCCAACTCCAGCAGTGGCTTGTTCATGAATATACTTAATTTTAGCAATCTCCTTGTCAACCTTGTCGGCAAGTTGATTAGAAATCAACTCAAATTGCCGCCAATCATCTTCGGCAAGGATTAATTCACTGCCTGAAAGCGTTCGATTATTTACATCTGGTACTACCGCACAAATCGATGGCAAACTGTAGAGAAGATCATTGGGATTAACTGCTTCCACCCGCCGAATCCAGAGGATTAAATGTTTGGATTTTGTGTATTGGGCGCGAGTTTTTGGTCGAGCATTCAGTACATTCCAATCGGCTCCGCTGAGATTAATGGTTGTGTCTCGCTCAAATGAATCTGGTAGATTGTTAGCAGGTATTTGGGTGACACCGAGCGACTCATCAGTAAGCTCGTCAATAAAGGTGACTTCGATATTTAAGCTGAATGATGTCATGATTTTACAAGTAGATCGAGATAACTATTAATATTCACTCCATCAACCGTTTGAATTGTTCGTATACTTCATCGTCATTACGGTTACCGACGAGCAGGATTTCGACTAGATCTTCTTCAGGGCTAAAACGGTAGATAATCCGATACTCGCCACTGTCTACGCGGTAAAAATCTGGGTATCCTTTGAGATATTCGCTATCAGTCGGACGTGGATCGATATTTAGAGCCAGAACCTTTTTGGCAATTTGGTTAGAGATTTTTGGAGCCAACCTACTCAAAAATTCCAGCACGGTATCCAACCCGTCAAGCTTCGCCATTAGCTATTTTCGCGAGGGCATTGGTAAATACTTCGGTTCCTACCATCTCTTCCTTCGATCGAGCTTCTGTGGCTTGCTTACCCCAAACAGCTTCTTCCAATTCAGTCAGCTTATCCATCAATTTTGTGTAGGCTGTAGCTGATAGTAGTACGTGACTGGGGCGAGATTGTTTGGTGAGTAGTACTGGCTCTGTAGCTGC
>JBBRVB010000028.1:0-19236 GCA_038247275.1 Chroococcales cyanobacterium | reverse complement strand
TGTCCATCTCTAAACCAGACAATCCGTCGAGTTTGTTTGGCAACATCCGGTTCGTGAGTAACCATGACGATCGTGATTCCCGATTCATTTAATCCGGTGAAAATATCCATCACCTCTTGAGTAGTCCGCGAATCTAAGGCACCTGTCGGCTCGTCAGCCAGTAGTACGCGCGGTTCGCCGACAATTGCTCTAGCGATCGCGACCCGTTGCTGTTGCCCCCCTGAGAGTTGATTGGGACGATTTGCCATCCGATTGCTCAAGCCCACTTTCTCCAAAGCAACAACTGCGCGTTCTTTGCGTTCGCTCTGCGCTAGCCCCCCATAAATCATCGGCAGCATCACATTATCCAGGGCGGTAAGTTGGGGTAACAAATGGAATTGTTGAAAGATAAAACCGAGTTTACGATTGCGAATTTTGGCAAGTTCCGCATCAGGAACAGTCGAGACATCTAATTTATCGAGATAATAATGTCCGCTGGTGGGTTGATCCAAGCACCCGATAATATTCATCGCTGAAGATTTACCCGAACCAGATGGCCCCATAATCGAGCAATATTCACCTTCCGCGATCGTCAAGTTGACTCCATCCAATGCTTTAACGAGGGTATCTTCGATCCCATAAGTTTTATTGACATCTTCGAGTCGGATGATAATTGGTTTTTCGTCATTCATTAGGGTTAGGGTTTAGGCTTTAGGTTTTAGACTTTAGGGTTGAAAAATGTAGAGATGTAGATATAGGTTGGGCACTGCTCACCAATTAGAGTTTATGCTTATTTAGCCCACCGAGTAGGCTTAGGGCGATCGACTGACTATTAAGGTTTGCAGCGATAAATCGATTAAGCTCTGCCAATATCCCGAGATCGATGCCACTAGTTGCATCATTAAACCATAGCGAATCGGCGCATTTGTCCACAGCCTGGTGGTTACCGCTCGAATGTCTACACCAACAGATTGGATCTTCGAGTGCGGTGGCGATAAAATGGGATTATAGAGACACTTAGGCAAGCTAATTTTGTTCACTATATATACTTGGAAATAATCTAGCAATTAATAATTAATAACTTTACTAATTATTAATTGCTTCTCAGAGCTTCGATCGGATCTAATTTTGCTGCTTGTCTGGCAGGAACGACACCAAAGAATAACCCGATGCCACCCGAGACACTGACAGCTAAAATAATTGCCGATGGGGAAATAGCCGCAGATTTGAGTGGTGAAAATTGAGCGATCGCGAGGATACTACCGATCCCGATGAGAGTGCCAATAAGCCCCCCAACTGTCGAGAGAATAATCGCCTCGATCGTGAATTGAATTAGGATATCATTTTGAGTTGCCCCGATCGCTTTGCGTAGTCCGATTTCTTGGGTACGTTCGGTGACTGATACTAGCATAATATTCATCACCCCAATCCCACCAACTAATAGCGAGATCCCTGAAATTGCCCCTAATAATAATGTTAGGGCACCAGTAATCGTCGTCACGATCGTCAGGGCATCTTTTTGGTTGCGAACTGTAAAATCATCTTCACCAACAATCTTATGTCGGCGACGCAGTAAATTAGTGATTTGAAATTCAGCCGCATCCATGCTTTCACTGTTTTTAGCTGCCACTGAAATTAGGGATAATCGGATGCCAAAGGGTGAAGTTCTGCCAATTACCCGTTTGCTCATCGTTGTAATTGGAATAAAGATGGCATCATCTTGATTGCTACCAAATGATGAGCCTTTTGATTCCATTAATCCTACTACTTCAAAGCTGAGATTATTGATCCGAATTTGCTTACCTAATGGATTATTATTACCAAATAATCGTTGAGCGATATCCGTACCCACCATCGCCACTTGCTTGTCATTCTTGACATCTAAATCATTGACAAATCGCCCTTTATCGACCGCGAAATTACGGACAGATGTAAACTCCGCAGTAGTACCCTGAATAATCGAAGTCGTCGTAATATTCTCGAAACTAACTACTGATGAAGATTGGAGAATTGGAGCTACCCCTGCGACTGATGGCACCTGCCGCGCGATCGCTCGTGCATCACTGAGTACCAATGTCGGCGGCACACCACCACTCCGAATATTTTGAGCTTTGGGACTACCAGGTAAGATAAATAATGTATTTGGTCCTAGATTTTTGAATTGATCTGTTGCTAATATTTGAGTACCTTCACCGACACCAATCATCGTAATCACCGAAGCATTTCCAATCACAATTCCCAGCATAGTTAAACCGCTGCGTAACTTATTAGATACGAGGGTTTTTGCCGCCATATTTAGACTTTCAAAGAGATTCATTGGTTAGGAATGGGGTATAAGGGCGGGAGTAGAGGGTAGCGGTTAGAGTGTAGAAGATAGAGGATGGTGAAGTCTCATTTTTCAAATTGCAAGTCTTAGCAAAAAACCACCCCGGTCGAAGATTTCCTAATTACCAAATTAAATTATAATTACCCTACTTCTGAATTTTAATTATCAATTATCAATTATCAATTATCAATTATTTATCTCCCATCATTTTTTCTTTAAATCCTGGTGGAATATCAATAAAGACGCGATCGCCTGCTTTTAGCCCTTCAGTGACTTGAATTTTATCTCTGACAGTAGTACCGACGGTGATTTCTTTAAACTTCGGTTCGTTATTTTCACCAGTTACATAAATACCAGTTTTACCGCGTTTGGAACTGATGGCGACAGTCGGCACTGTCAACGCATTATTAGTGCGTTGTCCGCTAAATATAGCATTGACATTCATTCCCGATCGCAAGACATCTTTACCAGTATCGAGGGCGACACGGACTTCAAATGAGGTGACGTTTTGCTCGACGACGGCTTCGGGTGCTACCAGTCTGACGGTACCTTGAAAAGGCTGGTCGCTAAAAGCATCGGCGGTAACTTCGACCTTTTGCCCGACTTTAATTTTGTTGATATCGACTTCCGGTACCTTGGCTTTGACTTCCATATCCTTGGCTAAAGCCACGATCGAAGTTGAAGTTGCCGAGGTGCTGGTCGAAGCAGAAGTCGTCGGGGTGACAAATGCCCCGACACTGGCATAACGCTGGGTAATCAAGCCAGCAAATGGCGCGACAACAGTTGAGTCTCGAAGCTGAGAGCTAGCTGACTGGAGTTGAGCATTGGCGACGGCTAATGCTGCGGTTAGTTGGGCGATGTCTTCAGGGCGAGAGCCATTTTTTGCTTGATCGTAGGCTGCTTGTGCTTGCTTGACTTGAGCGGCGAGACTAGCGACATCTTCAGTCCGACTACCAAGCTGCGATTGGCGGAGGGCTTGCTGGGCTTCTGTCACAGCCGCTTGACGTTGAGAGATTTCGGAGCGGCTGCTATTGCGTGCCTGTTGAAGTTTTTGTTGGGTATCGAGCAGATTGGCTTTGGCTGTTTGATAGTCCGCCGTAGCTCGATCGAGTGCATCCTGAGAGACTGCCCCTGATTGCCGCAGCGATCGATTGCGTTCTACTTGTGCCTGAGCGAGTTTTAATCTGGCATTAGCTGATGCAACTTGAGCTGTAGCCTGTTCGATTTGTTGGGGCGCGATCGACTGGCTCAGATTGAGGTTGGCTTGGGCTTGAGCTAGTTTTGCTCGTACCTGAGCGGTTTCTTCGGGGCGATTGCCGTTTCTGGCTTTATTCAAGTTGGCTTGGGCTTGGGCAAGTCTGGCTTGAGCTTGGGTAATTTCTTCAGGACGTGTACCATTTTTCGCCTTGTTCAAATTAGCTTGAGCCTGCCGCACATTGGCTTGAGCTTGGGCAAAGGCAGCTTGCACCTCGGCATTCTCCATTTGGGCAATTTTTTGACCCTTTTGGACGCGATCGCCCTGCTCGACATACAGACTCGCGACTCTTCCGGCAGTCTTGGGGCTGAGATTCGCCGTCTGAAAGGGGATCACATTGCCACTAGCGGTAATTCGATCGGTCAGATCTTGCGTTTTGGCAACTGTGGTATAACGTTCTAGATCGATTTTGGGAGTTTGCTTAAGTTGGTTAGTTGCAACAATACCGAGTGCCGCCACACCGACGAGTGCCGCCGATACACCAGCAATGGTTGGAAGCGGATGCTTGAGATTTTGAATAAATGGTATTTGCATAGGGAGATCGAGATACGCTAATTCTTTGATTCAAACTCTCAAATTGCCTGTCATTGGCTCAACGACGATGGGGTTTGGCTCCCTGCGGTTGCAACGCCAACAGCTAGATTGTCGGTGCAGACGGCCACTGGCAATGAGAATCGATCGACCAAGTGGACAAAGCAACGATTGACTGTTAATAGTTTTGTTACTTTTATTTACATTAAGTTTAACTCTTCCTCAATAGAGATCGCTAGTGTCAAAAGTCATATCCTCTAGTCTAGTATTTAGAAGGTAGCGATGCGCCAAGTAAGCTAGCCTAGAGATAGTATTTTTGCTCACCATCGCTCAGTTGTAGTTGACTTCCAGGAAAATTGTGACGCTAGCTGTAAAATCTGTCCTATGATGGAATCGGCAACCAACGCGATCCTTGAGCGAACTAGCGATCTCGACGATTGTCCACCGCCCGATCGACTATCTACCTAGACCTAATTTATTGTGTATAAACGGATCTACCTGCTATTCCTGACTGCTTGCCTGGGTATGGCGATGCCCACAGTCGCTCACAGTCAAGCTTTATTGCCATACATCCCCAATCAAGACGCTAAATCACTAGAAAATACCAGCAAAACTTTATTACGACAAGCAGCCGGATTAGTTCAGTTTCAACAATACGAACAAGCAATTCCCCGTGTCGCATTGGCAACTCAACTAGCACCAAGAAGTCATGAAGCTTGGTTGTTTTTAGGTACCTTATACGTCCAAACTCAAAAATATCAAAGAGGGATTGATTCGCTCCAACAAGCGATCGCGATCAAGCCCCGAGATCCAGATACACTATTCATGCTAGGCTCGGCATACTTCCAGAAAGGCGATTATCAAAAAGCAGTCGATACGATCCAATCGGGACTAAAAATTAAGCCAGATAATAATAGTGCCCTCTTCGATCTGGGCAATGCTTACTATAAATTGAAAAAATATCCAGACGCGATCGCCCAATATCAAAAAGCGGTTAGAAAAGATCCCAAATTTTGGCCGGCGATCAACAATATCGGTTTAGTTAATTATGAAAATGGCGACCTTAATGGCGCGATGCAAAATTGGCAACGAGCGATCGCGATCGATCCCAAAGCCGCCGAACCATTGCTAGCAATGGCAGTTGCCCTCTTCGCTCAAGGTAAGCAAGCCCAGGCATATACCGCCGCCGAAAAAGCGATCGCCCTCGACAGCCGTTACGCAAATATTCAACACCTCAAAGAGAACTTATGGGGTGATAAACTGCTCAATGACACTCGCAAACTGATTCGGACTCCCAGAGTTAGAGATTTTATTACTAAAGCTCCAGCTAGAGGTTAGGAAATAGTGAATAGTGGATCGTGAATAGTGGATAGCGAACAAAAAGAACGCAAACGTTCTAACTTCAATCCACGATCCACTATTCACGATCCACTATCCTCTCTCTTAGTAATTGTGTATTATTATTTTGCAGTCCAGTCCGATTGCGAACAGTTTGTGGCAGACTGAGATTAACTTAAGCGATCGATATAGGCATTTGAACTCATGGTAAAACAGCTAGATCTGCTAGGTACAGATAAAATTATTCCGATCGACCTGCCCTCAGAGATGCAGCGATCGTACCTAGAATACGCCATGAGTGTGATCGTGGGGCGGGCATTGCCCGACGTTCGGGATGGACTCAAACCAGTGCATCGGCGGATTATTTACGCGATGCACGAACTCGGCTTGACACCGGATCGGCCGTATCGCAAATGCGCTCGGGTCGTCGGAGATGTCTTGGGTAAATATCATCCCCACGGCGACCAATCGGTCTATGATGCCTTGGTGAGACTAGTTCAGGACTTTTCAACTCGTTATCCACTATTGGGCGGACATGGCAATTTTGGCTCGGTAGACAACGATCCGCCAGCGGCGATGCGGTATACCGAGACGCGACTAGCATCGATCGCGCATGAGGCTCTGCTAGGCGAAATTAGTACAGCAACGGTAGACTTTATCGGCAACTTTGATAATTCCCAACAGGAACCAACAGTTTTACCCGCTCAAGTCCCGTTGCTACTGATCAATGGCTGTAGTGGGATTGCGGTGGGGATGGCGACAAATATCCCGCCCCACCATCTTGGTGAAGTGCTCGATGGCGCAATTGCGCTGATCGATAAACCCGATCTTCCCGATGCCAAACTATGGGAATTGATTCCTGGCCCTGATTTTCCCACTGGGGGCGAAATTATGGGTGTTGAAGGGATTCACGATGCCTATCGCACCGGGAAAGGGATTATTACCGTGCGCGGGATTTCCCATATTGAAGTTGCTAGCGTTCAAGCTAAACTCACCAAATCAAAAAAACGCCGCGATTCGCTGATCGTGACTGAGTTACCATTTCAGGTTAATAAAGCCGCCTGGATCGAAAAAATCGCCGAACTGGTCAATGCTGGTAAAATTGATGGCATCGCCGACTTACGGGATGAAAGCGATCGCGAAGGAATGCGCGTTGTCATCGAGATCAAGCGGGATAGCGAACCGAGTAATGTCCTCGAACAGCTCTATCGTCAAACAGCTCTCCAGAGCAATTTTGGCGCAATTATGTTGGCAATTGTCGAAGGACAACCCCGCCAACTGAGCCTCAGACAACTGCTCGAAGAATTCCTCAAATTCCGCGAAGTCACCCTCACCCGTCAGTACAATAATGAGCTAGAACAAGCCCAAAAACGGGTACATACCCTCTCCGGGTTGCTCACTGCGCTGGATAATCTCGATGCGGTGATTAATATCCTCCGTAACGCGCCTGATGGCACTACTGCCAAGGCGATCTTCCAGACTGAATTAGATCTTAGCGATACCCAAGCCGATGCAATTTTGGCGATGCCGATGCGTCGCTTGACTGGCTTAGAAAAGAAAAATATTCAAACCGAATTTCAAGAACTTAATACCAAAATTGCTAGTCTAAACAATCTCTTGCTCGATCGCAATGAACTCCTAAAATCACTCAAAAAAGACCTCCGATCGCTCAAGCGCAAATTCAGCGATGCTCGGCGGACAAAGATTACCAAAATCGATACTCCTAAACTCGATCGAGCAGCCACTCGGATCTCTAAAACCAAAATCAAAGCAACAGCAGCGTTACCAGCAGAAGAGCGGCTCTCTGCCAAGGAGCGAAAAATTCGATCGCTTCCCGCCACTCAACTCCAAATTATTGCTGCCGAACCCAGCCAACCCACCACCGTCGAAATCACCTACCAAGGTTACATTAGAAGGCTGGGTAAAACTGGCACGAAACTCAATCCTAATAGTCAAGATTTCGTCACCAAAACTTACCAAATTAATACCGAAGCAGAAATTATATTAATTACCACCGATGGTAAAGCTTATCCACTTAAAATTCGGGATATTCCCCCCACCTTGGGTAACGATCGCGGGGCGATCCTGACGACTCTAATTCCCGCACTCCAAGACACAGAAACCACCGAACAAATCATCGATACCATCCCCGCCCCCAGCGAAACTCCCGACGATCTCCAACAATTACTCCTACTCACCAATCAAGGTAAAATCAAGCGCATCCTCCTCCAAGAGCTAAGTGGACTTACCAATCGCGGTACCACCTTGATCAAACTCCGAGCAGACGACAAACTGCACACTATTACCCCCCTCACCAATCAGCGGGAAATCATTATCGCCACCTCCGGCGCGCGGATTCTCCGACTCGCCCTCGCCTCCGAACAAATCCCGCTGATGGGTAGGGTATCTCAGGGGATTCAAGCTCTCAAAGTCGGTATGAGAGAACGGATCGTCGGCTGCATCCCCGCCAATAGCACTGACGAAATTACCCTGATTACCCGTTATGGCTACGCCAAACGCATCCCGATCTCCACGATTCGGATCGTCCAAACCGGAAATATGGGTACCCACGCGCTGCAATTTGCGAGTAAAACCGATAGCCTGATCTACCTCAACTTCCCCCCTGCAACTCTCGATCTGGTTACTACCACTCAGCGTCATGAAATCATATCGATCGATCGCATCCAAACCTATGGTAAAGACGGTACTGGCGACAAACTGCTCGATCTCAGCCCAGATGAAGAGCTAATGTTTGTAAATTAGTGCGGGAGGGCTGGTTGATGCTTAAAGTTTCATGCGGCATGAAGATTTCAGATTAACCAGCCCCTCCAGATCTCAATCTCTAATAAAAATAAGCTAAACTAAGTCTAGCTAAGTAAATATCTGAAAATGAAAGTAGTTAACATCCACGAAGCAAAAACCACTCTTTCCCAGCTTTTGGAATCGGTAATAGCTGGCGATGAGGTGATTATTAGCAAGGCGGGTAAACCATTAGCACGGCTGATTCCTTACCAGATTGAGAAAAAACCGCGCACTCCTGGTTATTGGAAAGGTCGAGTTAAAATGGCGGAAGATTTTGACGACCCATTACCACCAGAGATCTTAGCTGGCTTTATGGGTATGGATGATGAAACTATTGCTTGATACTCATATTTTACTGTGGTGGCTGACCCAAGATCGAAAACTGTCACAAACAGAGATCGATACGATCTCTGAACCAGACAATTTGGTGTTTGTAAGTGCGGCTACAGCTTGGGAAATTGCCGTCAAAAAGATGATTGGGAAGCTAGAAGCCCCAGATGATTTACCCGCAGCATTAGCGGCAAATAACTTTTTGGAGTTACCGATCACGATCGAGTATAGTCAACAACTGTATCGATTACCTTTGCATCATCAAGATCCTTTCGATCGGATGATGATAGCACAAGCGATGTCCGAAGATTTAACTTTAATGACCAGAGATACCAAGATGGCTCTCTATGACATTAGGATTATTTAAAAAATCATCCCTTCAAAGGGCGAATACTGCTCACACTTTCCAGCACAATCATGACATCCATGCCATCGCCTTCTCCCTTCACCCCTGCTGAAATCGCCGCTCAAGGTATCAAACTAAATGAATACCTCGAAATCGTCAAAAGACTCGATCGGCACCCCAACAAAGCCGAATTAGGCATGTTTGGGGTGATGTGGTCGGAACATTGCTGCTACAAAAATTCGCGTCCGCTACTGGCGCAATTTCCGACTACAGGCGATCGCATCCTCGTCGGGCCGGGTGAAAATGCCGGGGTGATTGATTTGGGCGATGGGCTGCAACTCGCATTTAAGATCGAATCCCACAATCATCCGTCGGCTGTCGAACCCTTCCAAGGTGCAGCGACAGGGGTCGGCGGGATTCTCCGCGATATTTTCACGATGGGTGCGCGTCCCATTGCTATCCTCAATTCGCTCAGATTTGGCGACCTCAAAGATGCCAAAACTCGCCGCCTCTTTACGGGCGTAGTTGCCGGGATTTCCCACTATGGGAACTGTCTGATTGGCTCCGAAAGCTTTATTTGGCGGGATTTACAGGGTATTCACTTCGACACGATCGGCAATTTTGTTAATACCCATCTACCCACTGGCGAATATACCCATCTACTCACGGGCATCGATACCCTCTCACTCGATCCCAAAACCAATCGCAGTAGCTGGCAACCCGTCACCCGCATCTTCAAACGCCAGACAGAAACCCTCGTCAATATCCGTACCTCCCTCGGCAGAAGCATCACAGTCACTCCCGATCACCCGATGTTACGGGTAGAAGCCGAGGACAAAGTTCGGATTCGCTACGCTCAAACTTTACGCGTTGGTGACAATCTGCCCATTCTCCAGCAACTACCCGAAACTTCGATCCAGAATCCACAACTCGATCTGATTGAGAGCATTCAACCCGAACATCAGATCGATCGAGAGCTGTGTGTCAAACTGCCCCCATCATGGCAACCTACCGATCTGATCCGCACCACCCTCGAACTATTTGAACCCTCGATCCAAAAACGCAACCATTACCTCAACACCAAAACCCTACCACTCGATCGCTTCCTCAATCTCGAACAACTCTTAGGATTCGATCGAGTCCTCAATTTCTCCCGTGCTGACCTCAAAATCGGTCAACATGGCAAAGATGACTGGCTCCCCGCCATGATTCAACCTAATGCCGATTTTGCCCGTCTGATTGGTTATTACGTCGCCACCGGGATGGTGTCCCCCGCTGGGAATGTGTATCGGATTTACTTTAACTTCAGCCATCACGAATCCGCCGCCGCCACCGATCTGATGGCAATACTCGAACGATTGGGCATTGCTGCTAGTCCCGTCCAGCGCACATCCGGGATGGCTGTGTGTGTTTCCTCCTGGCTGTTAGGTTATTTATTCATTCAGGCTTGGGGTTGTGGTAATGAAGCCACCCACAAACGGATTCCCGATTTTGTCTGGGAATGGGACGCTGGACTTCAGCAGCAATTACTCAAGAGTCTGATTCGCAATAATCCCACGATCCCCAATCCCAGCGGGGCGGGAGCGCAAGACAAAATTTTCTGCTCCACTTCTAGCCGTCAACTATTCGACCAAGTGATGCTATTGGTGCAAAATCAAGGTATTTTCCCCCAAGTTCACCATCGTCCGGCTGCCGTCGGCAAGATTAAAGGGCGAGAATTTGACTATGCGGCATTGTGGCAAATCGAAGTTCGCCGTGACTGGATGAGTAGTCACAATCCAGCTAGTCCCATCCAGCAGCGAGAAGTCGGCAGTGTCGCGACTCAAGCCGTCGCTACTACCGTCACCACCCTGGCGACAGTCAAAATTCACAGCATCGCCACTCATAATGTCGAACCGTGTGATGTCTATGATGTCGAGGTAGATCGGACACATTTATTTGTGACTAGTTCGGGACTGATTACCCACAATTGCGTAGGTGTCCCCACCGTTGGCGGTGAGGTGTATTTCGATCCTGCTTACTCTGGCAATCCGCTAGTAAATGCGATGGCAATGGGCTTGATGGAGACAGACACGATCGTCAAATCTGGTGCTGCTGGCATCGGCAATCCCGTCCTCTACGTTGGTTCTACTACCGGACGTGATGGCATGGGTGGCGCGAGTTTTGCCAGTGCCGAACTTACCGCCGAATCGATCGATAATCGCCCCGCCGTCCAAGTTGGCGACCCCTTCCTCGAAAAATCTCTAATTGAAGCCTGCCTCGAAGCCTTTAAAACTGGCGCAGTCGTTGCCGCTCAGGATATGGGAGCTGCTGGGATTACCTGCTCCTGCTCGGAAATGGCGGCTAAAGGTGGTGTCGGTATTGAATTCGATCTCGATCTGGTACCCGCCCGCGAACCCGGCATGGTGCCTTACGAGTACCTCTTATCCGAATCCCAAGAGCGGATGTTATTTGTCGCTCACAAAGGACGCGAACAGGAACTCATTGATATCTTCGAGCGGTGGGGACTCCATGCCGTCGTCGCCGGGACAGTAATTGAGGAGCCGATCGTGCGAATATTATTCCAAGGATCGATCGCCGCCGAAGTACCTGCCACTGCCCTAGCAGACAACACTCCCATTTATAAGCGGGAATTGATGTCAGCAGCTCCTGAATACGCCCAGAAAGCTTGGGCATGGACACCAGACCAATTACCCCCAGCCACCGCCCACGGCATCGAAATTAACGGCACATCCCACACTTGGAATGATGTCCTGTTGACCCTATTAGATACCCCCTCGATCGCGTCCAAACGCTGGGTCTACCGTCAATACGACCACCAAGTCCAAAATAATACCGTCATGCTCCCTGGTGGTGCCGATGCCGCAATTATCCGCATCCGCCCCCTCGAACCGATCCAAGGTCGCCAATCCACGGTTAATAACCCCAATCTTGGCGTAGCCGCCACCGTAGACTGTAACCCCCGCTACGTCTACCTCAACCCCCTCGAAGGGGCAAAAATGGTCGTTGCCGAAGCCGCCCGTAACCTTAGTTGTGTTGGAGCCGAACCCGTTGCTGTCACCGACAATCTCAACTTTGGTAGCCCCGAAAAACCGATCGGGTATTGGCAACTCGCCAACGCCTGCACCGGATTATCTGAAGCTTGCCGCAAATTCAATACCCCCGTCACCGGCGGTAATGTCTCCCTCTATAATGAAACCTTCGATCCCGAAGGCAATCCCGTCCCGATCTACCCCACTCCAGTCGTCGGCATGGTCGGCATCGTCCACGATCTTACCAAAATCTGCGGTCAAGGCTGGCAAAATTCCGGCGATCGCATTTACGTCCTCGGTATTCCCGTCGGCTACTTTCCATTCAAGACTGCTTTACTCCGAACTTATCCCGTGGCGGATGGTTTAGAACTACTAACTCTAGGTGCCTCAGAATACCTCGCTACCCTCCATCAGCTAGTTGCCGGACAACCGCCTGCGGTTAATTTCGACCTCGAACTCAAAGTCCAAGCAGCATGTCGAGATGGCATCCAACGTGGCTGGATTAACTCCGCTCACGACTGTTCCGAAGGTGGTTTAGCTGTCGCCCTAGCTGAATGTGCGATCTCTGGCAACAAAGGCGCGGCGATTCTCCTGGGCGGTATTGTGGATCGTTTCGATACGGCATTATTTGGCGAAGGTGGTGCCCGCATCATTGTGTCGATCTCCCCCGCACATCAGTCCGAGTTCGAGACTTATTTAGCCAAAGAAGTCGGCGATGCTTGGCAATATCTAGGAACTGTCGGTACCCAATCCGACAGGTTTCAGATGATTAGTCTCGGCGAACCGATCGTCGATCTCGATCTGGCTATAATTACCGATACTTGGGCAAATGCGATCGAGCGTCGTTTAGATGTGTAGATAAGCCAGATCCCCGACTTTTTCAAAAAGTCGGGGATCTTAAATGATTACGCAATCGAGATTTTGAACTAAAATAAGTCATAAAGTTTACTCAAATTCATGCTATGAAATCGATCGCATGTGGTGGTACTATTAGTGAGAACGGCGAATTACTACTAGAGGAACCGTTACCTCAAAATCAACCTGGTCGAGTACAGATTGTGATTTTATTTCCAGTTGTTGCTGCTGTGGATCGACTTGGACTAGCGATCTTGAATATAGAAGCTGCATCCACCGTGGATGAATTGAGAGCCTATGTCGATCGGCATTTGTCAATTCAAATAGATAGAAATTGGCTCTATGTCATTTGAGTGGGATGAAGAAAAAGCTAAAAGTAACATTGACAAGCATGATGCTTCTTTCGATGAAGCCACCTCTGTTTTTGACGATCCATTATTTTTAACCTTTGCCGACCCAGCGCACTCCATTCAAGAGCAACGTTTTGTTATCATGGGAGAATCAGCCAGAGGAAGACTACTAGTTGTTTCTTACACCGAGCGTGCAGGTACCACGCGGCTAATCAGTGCCCGTCTAGTTACTAAAAAAGAACGTAAAGCTTATGAGTCAGATCTCTGAAATGGATGATGATTTGCAACCCGAATACGACTTTACTCAACTCACGGTTGTCGCTCGTGGGGCAGGACGCAAGAAATCGAATCTAACGATCCAGTTAGATCCTGATGTCGCCACAATTTTCCCAGATTCTAGTGCAGTTAATGAAGGATTGCGCCTGTTAATGAGACTAATTAAACAGCAACAAAGTTTACAGTCCGTAACTGAATCAGAAAAGGTGTAATTTAACTGATATGACAGAAACTAATGAATCTTCAGAGCGACTCGATCGATTGTTCGATAAGTGCTGGGGTTCGGTATCATCAAAAATATTCACAGTAGTGGAAGATAGAGTGAGACTTTCTTTCAGATGATACTTTGAATCTGAGCGGCAAACCACATCGCGGCATTACCATTCTCATTATCCATCTGTTCTAAAGTTTGCTCTAGTAACTCGATCGGTAGTCCAGTTAATGCCACCGATTCGCTACACTGTTCGTACTTCCCATCAACTAATCTAAACGCTAAAACTTGCTTACCTTTGACATCGATTACCCAATATTCAGGAATACCTAAAGCTAGATATAATTGCTTCTTTTCATCTAAATCGATCGCTAATGTGGTATCAGAAATCTCTGCAACTAAATCTGGTACCCGCCACTTACCCAAATTCACTCGACGCGGTTCTCCTGGTTGCCAGCGTGGAGAATTGCCACCAACATACAGCACCTTATCGGGCGCAGCACTCTGAGTCTGGGGTTTCTCTATCACGCAACCACCCAACAAATCGAATTTAACATCAGTTTGCCTAGAAAACCAGACAAATAATATCAATGAAAAAAGTTCGTTAAATCGCGAGTGATTGATGCCTTCATTGCCCATATCGATCCAAATTGTATCTAGATTAAAAAAAACGCGCTCCTGTTCGCCGAGGTTTTCGACGCGTTCTAAATATTCAGTCCAAGTGGCACGGTGCCACGAACTAATTCTAGTTAGAGGATCGATGATGACGGAAGTATTCATAAGGCATAACCTCTGATGATGCGATCGATTATAAAATGTACTTGTGTTATGTCCGCATCCTCTAACTAGCCTTATACAGGCTGTGGAATTGTCTTGCGATTGCGGACTTCCAGCCAAATTAATAAGGCATTGATATCGGATGGGTTGACACCGCCGATGCGGGTGGCTTGTCCGATGGTGGCGGGTTGGACTTGGGCTAATTTTTCTCGGGATTCTTTGGAGAGGGTTTCGATCGCGTGATAATCAATATTATTGGGTAGTTTGCGATTTGATTGCTTACTTACTTGGTCGATTTGATGTTGTTGGCGACTCAAATATCCAGCATATTTAATCTCGATTTCCGCCCCTTCTTGTTCGGCAATCGTCAGATTTTTATTACCCAATTCAAACTTCAGTAAATGTGGATAATGCAACCCCGGACGGCGGAGTAATTCGGCAAGCGTAATCGAACCTTTAATAATTTCGCCAGTTGCTGCTGTAATCTCTTTTCCAGCGGGTTCTAATTCCTTAACTCTAGTTTTTTCCAGACGGCCTTTTTCAGCGACAATCTGCGCTTGCTTGCTGGTAAATAACTCCCACCGCCGGTCGTCAATCAGCCCGATTTCTCGACCCAGTGGAGTCAATCGCTGGTCGGCATTATCCGATCGCAATAATAGCCGATATTCCGATCGACTGGTCAACATTCGATACGGTTCGCGCAAATCTTTGGTACATAAATCATCAATTAAAGTCCCCAAATAACTCTGTTCGCGAGGGAAGACAATCATCTCCTGATTGTTGACAAATCTTGCTGCATTTACCCCCGCTACAAAACCCTGTCCGGCGGCTTCCTCGTAGCCAGTGGTGCCATTGACCTGTCCCGCACAAAACAACCCCTCAATCTTCTTGGTCATCAGAGTGGGATAACATTGAGTCGCGGGAAGATAATCATAATCCACAGCATAAGCCGGACGCAACATCACGCACTCTTCCATCCCTGGGAGCGTCCGCAACATTTCCACCTGGAGACTTTCGGGCAAACCAGTCGAAAAGCCTTGAATATACAATTCGGGAATATCGCGTCCTTCCGGCTCAATAAAAATCTGGTGACTTTCTTTATCGGCAAAGCGGACGATTTTATCTTCAATACTCGGACAATATCTCGGCCCTTTAGAGTCTACCCACCCGCCATAGACAGGCGATAGGTGGAGATTGTCGCGAATTAACTGATGGGTTGCCGGAGTCGTCCGCGTCAGATGACAGGGGATTTGTTCTTTTTCGACCCACACATCGGGATCGAAACTAAACCAGCGCACCCGATCGTCCCCCGGTTGTGGTTCCATTTTAGAGTAGTCTACCGATCGCTTGTCCACCCGCGCCGGTGTACCAGTCTTGAGTCTACCAGTTTCAAAACCCAGTCTGTGCAATGTTTCTGTCAATCCAGTCGCGGCAAATTCACCCGCACGTCCGGCAGACATCGACTTATTACCCACCCAAATCGTCCCGCCCAGGAATGTCCCAGTCGTCAAAATCACCGCTTGACATTCAAACGCTACGCCAAAATACGTCTCAACGCCAATGACGCGATGATTGGCATCCAATACCAGATCCGTCACCATCCCTTCCCGAATCGTGAGATTGTCCTGATTTTCGACAATATTCTTCATCACCGCTGCATATTCGCGCTTGTCTGTCTGCGCGCGCAATGCCCACACAGCGGGGCCTCTGGTGTCATTCAAGACCCGTTTTTGTAAATAAGTCCGATCGGCCATTTTACCAATTTCACCACCGAGCGCGTCGATTTCATGGGTGAGCTGGGATTTGGCAGGGCCGCCGACGGCTGGATTGCAGGGTTGCCAACCGATTTTATCTAGATTGAGAGTGAGTAACAGCGTCCGACAGCCCAGTCGAGCGGCTGCTAGTGCGGCTTCACAGCCAGCATGTCCGGCACCAACCACAACGACATCAAAAGCATCTTGGAATTTTTTTACGTCAGGATTCATAAACAATGGGGGGAGGAACCGATCTTGAACTTGTCCGCCCTGAAGCTGTAGGTGCGATCTGGTCTATCTCTATTATATTGCGATCGCCACTCGATCGACCTCGATCTATCTGCCACTGAGTATAGATGTTCGTAGTTCGATCGAACTGGGAATGCTATGTTGAGCAAACATTTCATCTGCCCGTCACCCACTTACACCAACTAGTTTTGGCAAACATTACATCTTCACAGTTGGGAAGATGTGATGTTTGCAGCAGGTAGGTATATCAAAATTACCTTCTTTTAGCTAGTTATCAAAAATTATCGGATCGGATCGGCTAAAATCAAACGCAGCTATTTTGACGCGATCTTGCCGATGTTAATTAGGCAATTTAGTGTTATTGAGCAGCGATTTATTTTCGATCGGCTATTTTATGGGGTGCTATCAAAATGATTTTAAATGCTCATGCAAAAACTACTCTCAAATGCCCAAAATGCGGCACAGATCGGATCTGTCGCGCTCATCGGATTGGGATCTGGGATAAATTATGCTCCTTGGTGAATCTCTATCCCTACCGTTGTTGTCAACACCACTGCAAGCTGCGGTTTCACCGACTGGGTAGAAGTATCTAAAATCACAAGCCAAGAGCCGATCGTAGCTATAATGTTTGCAGATAATTAGTTGATCACCTTATGAAAACTTGGCTGGCTACCTGTGGCATCGCGCCATTAGTTATCGTCTTACCTGCCGCCGCCATGTCGCCGACAGAAGTTGGGAAAATTGCCAAAGGTGTGACTGTCGCAATTAGAACGCCCGAAGAGCGCGGCTCGGGGGCAATTATCGCGCGTACTGGTAATACTTATACTGTCTTAACTGCTGCCCATGTCGTCAAAAAAACTAATAGTCGATATACGATCGAGTTGAGCGACGGTCAAAAGTATGCTGTTAGCGGCAGACAATTATCACCCACAGGCAATCTCGATCTCGCCATAGTCAAGTTTCAAAGCGATCGCAACTATCCAGTTGTCAAACTTGGAGATTCCAATAGTGCTACCGAAGGCAGTCTGGCGTATGTGTCTGGATTTCCATTAGCAACAGCGGCGATTACCAAGTCCGTCTATACCTTTAGCGATGGTAAAATCACCGCCAATAGCTCCCAACCATTCGATAATGGGTACTCGATCGTTTATAGCTGCAATACCCTGCCAGGGATGAGTGGCGGCCCGGTACTCAACGATCGCGGCGAACTGATTGCCGTGCATGGACGCGGCGACGTTCAAGAGAGTACTAAACCATCGGAACTAAATGCCAACGTGTGGGTAAAAACTGGATTTAACTTAGGGATTCCCGTCAATACTTTTCTCAAGCTCGCCAGCCAAATGGGGGTAAAAATTGGCGGGCAAACTGCGCCAGTAATTGCGACTCAGCCGCGTACTACCACTGCCGATGATTTCTTTGTCACCGCTGCCACCAAATTTCGTCAGGGCGACTATCCGGGCGCGATTGCGGGATTCGATCGCGCGATCGCCTCCAAGCCTAACTACACGGCTGCCTACATCGCCAGAGCCGAAGCAAACCTCTACCTCGAAAATGGCACAGAAGTGATTCGCGATGCCAATCTGGCTTTACACGATCCCAGATCCGATGACGCTTATGCCCTGCGAGGAGCTGGAAAAATTGGTGCTGGTGACTCAAAAGGAGCCTTTGCCGATCTAGATCGCGCGATCTCATTAAACCCGCGTAGTGCCCGCAGCTATTTTTATCGTGGTTTTGGCGAGATGCAGTATGCCGATCCCAATCAAGCACTACAATCGATCGACCAAGCGATCGCGATCGATCCCAATTTAGGTGATGCTTATAGTGTCAGGGCAGTAGCCAAATATCTGCTTGGCGATCCTCAAGGTTCTAACTTAGACTTCCAGCGTGCTTTACAAATTAATAAAAATAGTTTTCTGACTTATATCTATCGCGGGTTTATCCAAGTTATAGCTGGCAAAAAAGCCGGATTCAACGATTTAGCTCAAGGGATCGCCATTAGTCCCAAAAATCCACTCGGTTATAGTCTGCGCGGACAAGCCTATAGTGCCATCAAAGACTACGATCGCGCGATCGAACAATTTAATCTGGCACTCCAACTCAAGCCCAATTATGATTCTGCTTATGCTTATCGGGGCATCGTGCGAATACAGCAACAGAAATTTTCTCAAGGTTTAGCCGATGTCGAACAAGCACTCCAAATCAATCCGAATAGCGAAGCTGGTTATCAAGGCAGATCCGTCTACTACCTCAATCAAAAAGATTTCCGCCGCGCTCTAGCCGATGCCAACCGCGCGATCGAAATCAATGGTGTTTCTCCAGATTCATACACCCTCCGAGGTTTATCCTACATTGGATTGGGCGATCGCACACAAGCCAAATCCGCCCTCCAAAAAGCGGCAGGATTCTATCAAAAACGCGGTAATCAAAAAGACTATCAAGATGTCATCGCCATCTTAAAATTGTTGCCATAATTTAGTCTTAGTCGCTCCTGAACGAGCGGCTGAAACTCCGCCAACAGGTTGACAAAATCGCGATAAGTTATGCCCAGCATTGATTATAATGTAGTAACTTCCAGCTAAAATTCAGAAATGGAGCGAACGCCGCACCACGCAACACACAAATCGAACCTTACGCAGGAGAGTTTGAGAGGCGGCGTTCCGCCTGTCTTGTCTCGCTTCCATGGTCGGGGAACCCGATTCGTGACAAGTTAAGACGCGAGTGCAGTTGTCAAGCAGGTTTGAGCGGACGGCTCAAAAAAGAATGGCCCTTCCCTACTCACGCGATCTGGGAAGGGATCAATAATCAATTTCTTGAATGGCTTGCGG
>JBBRVB010000027.1:0-19260 GCA_038247275.1 Chroococcales cyanobacterium | reverse complement strand
CTGGCGGCACTCGCCCCGATGCCCGGAGAATTATTATGGGATGTCGGTGCGGGGTGTGGATCGATCGGGATTGAGTGGTTGCGGAGTCATCCCCGTTGTCAGGCGATCGCGATCGAGCAACATCCCCAGCGGTTACAATTTATTGCTGATAATATGTCCGCTTTGGGTACTCCCCACCTCCAACTCGTGCAGGGGAAAGCTCCCGCAGCTTTAGGAGATTTACCGACTCCTGATGCAATTTTTATCGGCGGTGGCGTGACAGTTCCAGGCTTATTAGATACCTGTTGGGCGGCATTGCGATCGGGTGGTAGATTGGTGGCAAATGCGGTGACGATCGAAGGTGAATTGCAGTTATTACAATGGCATCACAAAGCTGGTGGCGAGCTAACTCGGATTGCCATTCAACGGACGCAAAATATTGGCGGCTTTCTCGGCTGGAAACCGCTCAATCCGATTACTCAGTTGGTAGTGAGGAAGGAGGGCGTTGCCGATTTGAAGTACGATCTTCCCTTTCCCGAACCGCTTCAACCCTAAAATCTCAAACCTTAAAAAAGTTCATCAGCCAGATCGAAATTAGCCGTCACAGCTTGAACGTCATCCAAAGCTTCGAGTACCTCGATCAGTTTGAGCAGTTGTCTACTCTGCTCTGGATCGTCCACCAGCACTGTGGTTTGGGGAATCCACCGCAACTCTGCATCACTGACTTTGAAACCTTGAGCGCGCAGCGTCGTATTGAGATGTTCGAGATTTGTTGTCGTGGTAAAGACTTCCGCCCCTGGCTGCTCCTCGTCATCGAGCAACTCGTACACATCCGCACCGCCCGCTAGAGCCGCCTCTAATAGCTCATCCTCATCCACAGTCCCGACGATCGCACAAACGCCCTTGAGGTCGAACATCCACCCCACACAGCCCATTTCCCCCAGATTACCACCCCGCTTGACAAATGCCGATCGCAGATCTGCGGCTGTCCGGTTGCGATTATCTGTTAAAGCTTCGACAATAATCGCTACCCCACCAGCACCATAACCCTCATAGCGGATTTCTTCGAGTTGGTTGCTATTGTCCAAAGTACCGGCACCTTTGGCGATCGCCCGATCGATGTTATCGTTGGGGATACCTGCGGCTTTGGCTTTTTCGATCGCCGTCCGGAGTTGAAAGTTACCATCGGGATCGGCAACCCCATTTCTAGTGGCGACGATAATTGCTCGTGATAGTTGGGTAAATGTTTTACCGCGCACAGCATCAACTCGTGCTTTTTGTCGCTTAATAGTTGCCCATTTACTATGACCTGACATATGAATCGATTAGCTGCTAAAGTTGGAATTTCGATTGCTCTAATTTTACTCGTAATTATCACCGGATGTACGCCAACGCAGCTAGATGTTAATGGGGTGACACATCTGACGCTCTGGCAAGGCATCAATCCACCGCCCAATCGCGATGTTTTTCAGAAGTTAGTCGATCGGTTTAATCGAGAGCATCCGACGATCGAAGTTGAGTCACTTTATGTCGGACAATCCGATCGACAATTACCCAAAATTCTCGCGGCGATCGTCGGTGATGCCAAGCCAGATCTATTATGGTTTGGGCCAATGTTAACCGGGCAATTAGTAGATTTGGATGCGATCGTGCCGTTAGATGAACAGTGGCATCGATCGGCTGTAACTCAAGATATCGATCCGGCTCTCCTCGGCTCAATGCAGTACGAAAATCACCTCTGGTCGATTCCCTTTGGGACAAATAATATCGGCATCTTTTACCGTCCAAGTTTGTTTAAAGCGGCAGGAATCGATCGATTGCCAACTAATTGGACACAATTACAAGCCACTGCCAAACAACTAACCCGCGATACAGATGGGGATGGCAAAATCGATAAGTATGGGATGATTTTACCATTGGGACAAGGTGAATGGACGGTATTTACCTGGCTACCATTTATGTGGAGTGGTGGCGGCGAACTCAAATCTGGAACAGCCACAACGATCGATAATCCTGGCTCGATTGCTGCGCTGCAATTATGGCAAGATCTGATTAAAGATGGTAGTGCAATTTTGTCTTCGCCCGAACGCGGTTACGAACTCGACTATTTCTTATCTGGGAAGGTCGCCATGCAATTAACTGGCCCCTGGACATTCGGACAATTAGCGGGAATGAACTTCACCGACTATGATGTAATGCCGATTCCGGCTGGCACTCGATCGGCGACAAGTATGGGTGGAGAAAGTTTATTTATGATGAAAACTAATCCCCGACATCAGCAAGCAGCTTGGGAATTTATGGAATATGTATTGAGTCAAGATTTTCAGACTGAATGGGCATTAGGCACTGGCTATTTGCCAGTAAATCTTAAATCTCGTACTGAAACTAGTTATCGAGATTATGTCAGCAAAATACCAGCAACTCAAGTATTCTTGGATCAAGCCAAGTATGCCAGATCTCGCCCGATCGAGCCTGGTTATAGTCAGATTTCCGAACAGCTCGGACGCGCGATCGAATCAGTATTGCTCGAAAAAAATTCTCCACAAGCCGCACTTAAAGCCGCACAAGAAAAACTGAATTTGAGCCTAAATCAGTAACGATTCGATTAAGTCTCTATTACATGAGTTTTCAATCCCACCACATCGCCATCGGGAGTTTTGCCAACAATATAGATGGCGATCTCGATCGAGCCAATCCGAAAAACTTTGACATCAGTCAAATTAGACTCGATCGCGTGGTATAAGTCTGTATAGCGATCGACCCGTGCTAATTCATCAGCCTCATACCAGTCCTCAATCGTCAGCATGGGTTCAAATAACTCGCTGAGGGTGGTTTGCGCGATCGCCAGATCCGGGGCTATTCGATGGCGAAATAAGACGGTAGGAGTCAGATCTACACCTCGCTCCCAGGTGACGATTTCCAATGGGTAATCCGACTCACTCGACCAGAGTAAATCTGCGGTAGCTTGTTTGAATAAATCGATAATTTCTGCTGTGGTCACGATCGAGTCAATAGGGGATAGGGGCGGCGAGATCGGTAGCTGTGGTAGTTGATGTAATTGCACCAGCTCTTTTTCCTGGTACGATGAGGGTAGCGACTGCGGACACTTTAGTCGATCTCCCAGATTCAGCACCGACCTTACCAAAAATTGAGGCAGATTAGCTAAAACTGATGTCAGGAGTGGGCATAATAAGCTCATAGACACTACAGATTTCTGGCTGTCTACTGTCTGTGCTGTGAAGTATCAATCTCCGCCAACCGATCCACCACTCTAGTCAGACTACCAGAATTAAATATACAGCTATTTAGCAGTTAATTCCCCCAACAATCTTCTACCAAAGTCAGTAATATGTCCGAACTTGATATCAATTTACCTAGTACCCGTCAAACTCAAGGCTCGATCAAAGACAAGATCGAAGTGTCCATCAAATTATTGACTGGTGATACCTTTATCGGCAGAATTATCTGGCAAGATCCTGACTGCTTATTTTTTACCGATGCTAACGATCGCAAGACCTTAATCTACCGTCAGGCGATCGCTTATATTCAGTATCCATAACCGCGACTAGCCTAATTCCCGTTCGCCAATGGCTTCGGCTACGGCTTCGAGCACCGATAGCGGTAACATTGGCAGATCGATTTCGCTCCGAGTCAATTGCTCGAAGACATTTTGTTCTTCGACCGAACCGATTACCAGACAACTATCGCCCATCTCGAAGGTGGTACCACCATTGGGGTAATCGATTTGGGTACCATTTTCACGTTGAATTGCGACAATCGTCGCGCCAGTTAGGGGGCGAATTCTGGCACTAGCGATCGAGTTACCAAGTAATGGCGAAGTCATCGACAAGCGATGCCAGCGGCGGTTCATGCCTAGTGTTGCTGCTTGGACATCTGAAGTAATTTGGGAGAATGTCCCTTCGGGGCGCAATTCTAGATAGTGAGAGTTGCGAATTGTTTTGACTTGGCGTTGAATCTGGATTGTTGGTAAGCCAATTTTGACCAATAGATGAGATGCCATTTCCAGACTGGCTTCAAATTCTGGCTGGACTACTTCACTGCCACCTAACTGGTAGAGTAGTTCGATATCTTGATATTGATTTGCCCGGACGACGATATCCAATTCGGGCGAGATTTCCAGGGCGTGCTTGAGACACAAGCGCGTACTCATCGCATCCGGGAGGGCAATCACCATCGCTCTAGCTCGATCGAGTCCCGCTCGCGTTAAGACAGGAATACTAACTGCATTACCATAAATATACGGAATCCCCCGATCTCGCAATTGTTGGATTGCCGATTCTGATTGATCGACGACTACTACCGGGACATTTTGCTCGGCGAGGATCGTTGCCAAATTCTGCCCCGTTCGTCCATAACCACAGATGACGATCGGGGGTTCGAGTGGTACATGCTCGGTAACCTCCAGCGGTGGCTCTCCCGGCTGAAACCACCGATCGAGTGCTGGGACAGTCTCGATCCAGTTAAATAGGCTCGGAATCAATCTGAGGATAAAGGGTGTCACCACCAGCGTCAGTGCCGTCGTCCCCAGGATGAGTAAATACACCCGCCGCGATACCAACCCCAAGCTGCGCCCTTCACTGGCGAGGACGAATGAAAATTCGCCAATTTGCGCTAGTCCCAAACCCGCAATCAAGGCAGTCTGGAGCGGATAACCAAATAGCTTGACTAGTGGCGTAATAATCGCGAACTTACCGATAAACACGATCGACACTAGTCCCAAAATCAGATCGAGATTTTCCCATAAAAAGAACGGATCGATCAACATCCCGATCGCCGCAAAAAATAACGCCGCAAAGATGTCTCGCAGCGGCTCCACATAGGCTAAAGTCTGATCGGCGTACTCTACCTCCGAAATCATCAAACCGGCCACAAATGCCCCCATTTCGATGGACAGCCCCAAATAGGCCGTCACCAAGGCAATCCCCAAACACATGGCGACGATCCCAAGTAAAAATAATTCCCGACTCTCGGTACTCGCCAGTAACCGCAAAAACCGAGGGACGACCCAAATCCCGATAATCGTTGCTCCCAGGGCAAATAAACCAATTTTCACCGCTGCTTGAAGTACTGCAATCCCAATCTCGGCGGGCGGTCGATCGAGTGCTGGCAATACTGCCAGCATCAATCCTAACGCCAAATCCTGCACCACCAAAATCCCCAGCATCACCTGCCCGTGGGGGGTGGCGGTTTCATTGGCTTCCATCAAGGATTTGAGCACTACCGCTGTGGACGACAAGGACAAAATTGCCCCTAAAAAGACACCCTGCTGAGGTGTCGCTACCCAGCCCACACTGACCGAAATCACGGTGGTCACTAAAATGGTCAGCAGAATTTGCAGACCACCACCACCGAGACTAATTTTCTGGACTTTCCGCAGCTCGGAAAATGAAAACTCTACTCCCAACGCAAATAGCAGGAAAGCCGCACCAAATTGTGCTAGGGTTTCGACTTGGATCAACTCTTTAATCAAACCGAGTCCCGTTGGCCCGACGATCGCCCCACCGACGATATAACCCAACAGCGCGGGCTGTTTGGCTAGCCCTGCCAGAATCCCGCCAGTAGCCGCCGCCGCCAGTACAGTTACCAAATCTACGATCAGCCGAAAATCTTCTAGCACTAGATTTTGATGATTATAAAATTTTTTTAATTAACTTCATGTAAGTTAACTTCTAGGATACCGAGTTTTTTCGCTCTATGGGAACAGGCATCGCGATTTCTGGTACTTATTAAGATGAAGCGAGATCTCGATGAGGGATGAGGTTTACATAATTTGCGGAGGTGGGGTTGCAGCCCGCTAGACCCAATATCCCCATCACATCAAGTTTCTTTCATCCATTAAGCGATATTTATATCAGATCGGATGCTCGGAACGAACATCGCACCGCCCCATTGCCAAGTTACTGGATATTTCCCATCATGAAAGCCGCTAAAATTTCACATCTACCACTGCTGCCTCAGCTATTTAGATCGCTGTCTGGTTGGCGATCTGGGCTACTGAGTGCCTGCACCCTCGCGATCGTCCTCTGGTCGGCTCTACAGGCTAATGGCGTACCGATTGGGACAAAATTCACACCCACTAATCCCCGCTTGGGTGAGACATTAGTGCTGGATCTAAGTACCACTAAAGGAGGCACAACTACCGCCACACCTCCAACTGTCAAAGTCGGTAGTAAAACTTATCCAGTATTTAGTTTGGGTGGAGAGCGGTTTCGCGCTCTAATTCCGACGACACCATTGGAGAAACCAGGCAATCGAGAGGTCACGATCTCCAACAATACTGGGACTACTACCCTGAACATCCCGGTCGCCGATCGCAAATTTCCAATCCAGCGGATTAACTTCGCTCCCGGCAAAGTTGGCATTCAAGCCACAGCTCTAGAACTCAAACAGGTAGCTGCATTAAAAGCTACTGTGAGTCCAATGAAGTTGTGGGACGGCAAATTTATCGCTCCCAATCAGGGGCGAACCAGCTCTCCCTATGGTGTCAAGCGTTACTATAATGGCAAATTTGCCACCAATTATTATCATCGTGGTTTGGACTATGCCGGGGGTTATGGTTCGGCAGTGGTGGCTCCAGCAGCGGGGAAGGTCGTGTTAGTCGGTTATGAAAAAAAGGGGTTCCGCGTGCATGGTAACGTGGTCGGTGTCGATCACGGACAAGGATTGGTGAGTATTTTTATGCACCTGAGCAAAATTACGGTCGAAGATGGGCAAATGCTGGCTGCTGGCGATCGCATTGGCGCGATCGGTTCGACTGGATCTTCAACGGGGCCGCATTTACACTGGGGCTTATATGTCAATGGTGTCGCTGTCGATCCCGTTCAGTGGCGATCGACGGCGATCGAGTAAGCTGTATTGCAAAATTAATTCGATCGATCGAGATCGCACTCTAGCTGGGATGGTGAGTAGTATTCACCATCCCATCAGTTTGCCAAATCTATGCCGATTGTTTCTCTTGACTCATCCTGGGGGAATAATAAATGTAAATAGTAGTTGGCAAGCATTCACAATGTGGCGAGGGGTGTTTGAGTACCTAGTGTACAACTCTCGCTCCAGTCCGATCGAGGTATCGCTGGTAGCTGACAACTGACAACTTACGACTTATTTTAATTGTTGCTAAATGATGAACATACAAGCGATCGTCGAACATGCGGTAGATGAAGGCTATCTCACTCCCGCAATGGAAGCAGAGGTAGGACGGATCTGTGATAGTGCGGCTGAATTGTCAGTAGAAGAATACATGGCACTCGATCGATTGATGGGTGCATTACTCGCTGGTGAAGTAGTCACTGTGCCGCGTAAGCAATTTATCAATGTCATGGAAGAGTTGGTAATCACCGAAACTATCGCCCAGATTGCCGCCATCGAACTCAATAACGACGTACAGCTCGATGTTGGGGATATCGCCGCCTATGCCCTGAATAGATTACCACCCCTTTATGCTACCACCGAGGAAGGAGTCAGCTATCAACGCGATCGGGCCAAAAAAGAACTCCAAAACTTAATTATTCAACAAGTCGAGTCCGCGATCGCCCAAAATCTCGATCGTCCCGAATTTTTCCCCGAACGCCAAGCAATTGCCAAACCCACTGGCGACGAAGTTGTCAAGCAAGTTAGCACGCTGCTTCAGGCTTACGCGCCTCAATTTGAATCTCAACCCCACACTGTAGGCTCTGTTCAATAGGAAGACTACAGTTTTGATAAAATGCCCTAATTGTCAATCCACTCGGACTCGGAAGCATGGTTTTTATCGCGACAAACAACGGTATCAATGTAAAGATTGTGCCCGTCAATTTGTCGAAATCCATCAGCCGAACCTTCACGCTCAGACTAGTACTGGAGTAGAAGCTCGCATCGATCGATATCTGACATCGATCTCTACTCCAGCGAACGGGCTATTGCTCGGGCTACAACAAGCAATGGTCGAATATCCCCTCGTCCAAATGCAACCTACCCCAGCGCAGGCTCAGTTAATTGCCACCCTGGTGAGATCGAGCAAAGCACGACGAGTGTTAGAGTTAGGCATTTTTAGTGGTCATGCTACTTTCGCAATCGCACTGGCATTACCTGTCGATGGCCAACTGATCGGTTGTGGTGTCGGTGGCAAACATTTAGATGTCGCTCGCGAGTACTGGGAGCGCGGCGGAGTCACTACTAAGATCGATTTTCAGATCGGTAGTGGACTAGAGTTGCTCGATCGACTCTCAGCCGCAACTCCCGTCGAGTCTTTTGACCTAATTGCGATTTGTGGTCTCAAATATCACTATCCATCATACTATCAACGGGCGATCGAGTTGTTGCGCCCTCAAGGATTACTAATCGCTACTGACGTACTTTGGCAGGGGCGAGTTTTGACTCCCGATACCTATGATGACGAATTTACTACAGGCATCGATCTATATAACCGCACAGTAGTTGCCGAGCCACGATTACATGTTTCGGTCTTGCCAATTGGGGATGGACTGTCGATCTCGATTAAGCTTTGAACAGTTGACAGTTGACAGCGAAAAGGTGCTTCACTTGTGCCCAAGTGAAGCACCTTTTCAAGAGAGCGAAGTTGTGAGGGTGGGATTTGCGCCCCGATCTTGGTTGCAATCGATGCCCAATGCAAAAAGCCGTACCCATGAGGTATGGCTTTTTGCTTAATGTGGTGGCGGAGACTGGATTTGAACCAGCGACCTTCGGGTTATGAGCCCGACGAGCTACCAGGCTGCTCTACTCCGCGTCGGTTGTTGTTTTTTGTCAACTCATCTAATATAACATCACTTTCCCATAAATAGCAACACCCGATCGCAAATAAGTTTTGGTGGTGCCCAATTGGATGTAGACGCAAAGGGGACAGTGTGCCTACGGCAGTCGCTCGCTCACCAACCAGAGTTAGGGGGAGAGGGGCAAAAGGATGCACAAGTGCTTAAAAAATCTTAAAATCTGTAAAGATACACACAAAAATCATCAAAATAGATATGCGGGTTGCGATTGTTGGTGCGGGATTGGCAGGCATGGCTACAGCAGTCGATTTAGTCGATGCGGGACATGAAGTAGAGATTTTTGAATCTCGCGCCTTTGTTGGCGGCAAAGTCGGGAGCTGGGTCGATGCCGATGGCAATCATATCGAGATGGGGCTGCATGTCTTTTTTAATAATTATGCCAATCTCTTCGCACTGATGCAGCGGATTGGGGCGGTTGATATCTTTCTCCCCAAAGAACACGTTCATAATTTTGTCAATGCTGGCGGGGATATCGGTAAGCTGGATTTTAGATTTCTCCTCGGCGCACCGTTTCATGGCATGAAGGCATTTTTTACAACCGGACAACTGACGATCGTCGATAAGCTCCGCAATGCACTGGCACTGGGCACTAGTCTGATCGTCGCCGGATTGGTTAGCTATGAGGCGGGGATGAAGCTGATTCGCGAACTCGATCGGGTCAGTTTTGCCGATTGGTTTCGATCGCATGGTGGCAACAATCACAGTTTGCATCGGATGTGGGACCCGATCGCACTGGCTCTGGGCTTTATCGATACCGAAAACATCTCAGCTCGGTGTATGCTGACGATTTTTATGATGTTTGCGTCCAAAACCGAAGCATCGAAACTAAATATGTTGGTCGGTTCGCCAGCCGAATATCTCCACAAACCAATTGTCAATTATTTGGAGTCCAAAGGTGCTAAAATCCACACTCGCCGTCAATTGCGAGAAATTAAATATACAGGAGAGGGCGATAATATTCACATCGCTGGATTTGCGATCGCCAATGGCGAACATGTCGAGACAATCGCGGCTGATGCTTACGTCTGCGCGTGCGATGTGCCGGGTATTCATCGCATTATACCAGCACAGTGGCGCAAGTCGGAATTTTTTGATAATATCTTCAAACTCGAAGCCGTGCCCGTCGCCACCGTTCAACTGCGCTTCGATGGCTGGGTGACGGAAATGCAAGATGGAGCCGAGCGCAAGCAATTAGACCACGCTGCCGGACTCAATAATCTGTTATACAGTGCCGATGCTGATTTTTCCTGCTTTGCGGATCTTGCGCTCACCAGCCCCGCAGACTATTATCGAGAGGGCGAAGGCTCACTCTTACAAGTAGTCTTAACACCTGGAGAACCCTTTATTCCGATGAAGAATGAAGATATCGTCGAACACGTTGTCGCCCAGGTTCATGCACTGTTCCCCTCGTCCCGCGAACTAAATGTCACTTGGTCTAGTGTCGTCAAACTCGCTCAGTCACTCTACCGCGAACGCCCCGGCATGGACCCGTTTCGCCCCACTCAAGCCACCCCGATCGATAATTTCTTCCTCGCTGGTAGCTACACCGCCCAAGATTATATCGACAGCATGGAAGGAGCCACAATTTCCGGCAAACAAGCAGCCACCGCGATTCTCGATCGATTCAGAGGGTAGGGATTAGGCTTTAGGTGAAAGGGGTAAGGGGTAAGGGCAAGAGAACCACGACGAACCTGTCGTTATTACCCATTATTACCCATTACCCCTTACCCCTTACCCCTTACCCATTACCCATTACCCCTTACCCCCAAAACTCATGTCCCAATGGTTAGAACATAGCGTTCAAGTTGAAGTTGATGCTCCGATCGAGCATGTCTGGAATCTGTGGCATAATATCGAGCTGATGCCGCGCTGGATGAAGTGGATCGAATCAGTCACGATCGTCGAAGATACACCAGAACTCTCGCGGTGGAAACTGGCGACTAAAACTTTAGAGTTTACGTGGCTGTCCCGGATTCTTCAGGAAATTCCGCTACAAATTATTCAGTGGGAGTCAGTCGATGGCTTGCCCAATCGTGGGGCGATTAGATTTTACGATCGCAAGGAAACTAGCATTGTCAAGCTGACTTTTACCTATGAAGTTCCAGGAATTTTAGTGCTGTTAATGAATAATGATTTTGTCCGCAATGCGGTAGATGGCACGCTCCAAGCGGATATGGATCGATTTAGGGATTATGCGATGAATGAATTAGCCGCTAGTTCCGCCAGAGCGACTCCAGAGGATAGCCTCTAATTTACCGGTACTTTAACAGTTGACAGATTATGTCTGAAACTTAAGCGGTGGGCACTGCCCACCCTACGTCTATATCTGAAACTTTTCGCTGTCAACTGTCAACTGTCAACTGTCAACTGTTAACTGTTAACGTACACATTACCATCAGGCATGATGGCACCTGTCAGGGTGGCTCCGATCAAGCGCACGGCGATCTTACCACCGACCCTAATCCTGGCTCCAGTCAGATCGGCACCACTGAGATCGGCACCGCTAAAATCGGCACCGATGAGATTGGCTTCACGCAAGTTGGCATTACTCAGATTTGCCTGAAATAAGTTAGCCCTAAACAGGTTGGCTTTGTGAAGATTAGCACCCTGGAGATTGGTGCCATGCATGAATGAATCCTGAAGATCGGTATTACTTAAATTAGCATTACTAAGATTTCGACCGGAGAGATCTTGCTCGTTGAGATTGTTGCCGCTCCAATCTACACCGCTGAGATCTGGGCGTTGGGGTGGTGTCCGTGCGGGTGTGCGCGCTTGTTGGTGACGATTTGGCAACCGCGTTGGTGATTGCGGATATCGAGACTCAGGGGCTTTCGCTGGCTGAGTTGGTTGGGGCTGACGAACGTGAGTGCGAACATCTGGCGAACGGGCTGAAGTGCGTCGCGGTTGCTGACGGTGGGAGCTTTGGTATGTTGGTTCTCTGGAGACATTGGCAGTTCGATCCGATCCACTCGTCCCGTTGCCGTTGCCATTGACGCGATTGGCTTGATATTCACGCAATTTATCGCGGGCGTTGTTAATTTCTTGGAGTTTTGCGTGAGCTTTTTCTTGCAGGCGGGGACTATCTTGGGGCATTCTGTCGGGATGCCACACCAATGCCAGATCTCTATGTGCCTGGTTCACCTCTTCAAGCGATGCCCCAGGCTCTAGTTCGAGTGCTTTGTACCAACACTGTAGATCTTCATTCATCTATCTAAATTAGCACTGCTGCTGACGAAGGTGGCTGTACTCATAGATTAAATTAATATTCTTTACGGGTAGCGATCTGCTACAGCCATTACATTCACTCTGCGCTCTGTCGATCGTTAATTACTACATTTATTTAGCATTAGCCCAAATCCCAAAGCCTAAAGCCCAAAACCTAAAGCCTAAAACCTAAAGCCCAAAGCCTAAAGCCTAAAGCCTATTGAGGATGAAAATAACTGTAAATCTCCAGAGCAGTCTGCGCTCCAATTCCGGGAGCTTTGGCAAGATCTGCGGCACTAGCAGCTCGAATATAATCGATCGAGTGAAAGTGTGCCAAGAGTTGCTTTTGACGATAGCTACCCAATCCCGCAATATCATCTAAATACGATCGAGTTTGTTTTTGAGCGCGTTGTTGACGGTGGAAGGTGATGGCAAAGCGGTGTGACTCATCCCGCACGCGCCGCAATAGTTGAACGCCTGGTTGTTCGGCTTCAGTCGGCAAGGCTAAACTCTCTCCGGGTAAAAAGATTTCCTCACGTTGTTTTGCCAGACTGATAATCAACATTTTATCAGTGAGATGCAGGTCTGCTAAGACATCCATCACGGCGGATAATTGCCCCTTACCACCATCGATCAGTACGACATCGGGGAAATCAGCACTGTCAGTATTTACCCCACCAGCATACTTACGAAATCGCCGACGGGCAATTTCAGCATGACTGGCATAATCATCGGAATGTCCGATCGTAATCTCCGGATTTTGGATCTTGTAATGGCGATAATGCTGCTTTGCCGGCACGCCATCAATGAATACCACTTGAGAGGCGACGGCATTCGAGCCTTGAATGTGGGAGATATCAAAGCCTTCAATCCGGCGCGGAATTTCTGGCAAGCTGAGAATTTCGGCGAGATCTTCAAGTGAGGTGAGATTGCGCTCAGATTGCCGCTGGAGGCGCGTCAACTCGTGGGCGGCGTTTTTCTCGACCATCTCGATTAGCTCGGCTTTAAGCTGACGCTGGGGGCTAACTAGCGTGACTTTGCGACCTTTGCGATCGCTCAAATAACTAGCGAGGATATCGCCATCTGGGAGGGGATACTGCACCAGGATTTCTGCTGGTATTTCTACGGAGTCGGCAGCTTGATAATGTTCCTCCAAGACGCTTTGGAGGATCGCGCCGAGATCCGCTGGCGATGGATCTTCAGTTTCGATCGCACTGAGAGATTGTACTTGAGCTGTAAAGCCGAGTCTACCGATTAATTTGCCAGCGCGAATCTGAAATAATTGGACGCAAGCAGTCTTGCAATCGGCAGCTAACGCGATCGCGTCGCGGGAGACGGTATCATGGGGCAGAGCTACCTTTTGGTCGGCATTGAGAGCAGTCAGGTTGTGGAGCCGGTCGCGGATCAGTACTGCTTGCTCGAAGTCCAAATTTTCCGCCGATTGCTGCATCTGAGCAGTAAGCGTGTCGATCAATTCGCCGGTTCTGCCTTGAAAAATCATCGCCACTTTTTCAACGGTTTGGTGATAATCACTAGGGGCAATCAGATTTTGACAGACACCGGGACAGCGACCCAAATCGTAATTTAGACATGGGCGGTCTTTGAATAATGGTTTGGGTCGTTGCTTGAGGGGAAATGTCCGCTTAATTGTGTACAGCACATTGCGGAGCAAGCCCGCATCGGTATATGGGCCGTAATATTTATCTTTACCTTTACCGAGTCGCCGATTGCGTGTCAGTAAAATCCGGGGGTAATCTTCCGACCAAGTGATGAGCACATAGGGATACTTTTTATCATCCTTGAGCAGCACATTAAAATGAGGCTGATGCTTTTTGATCAGATTGGCTTCGAGAGCCAATGCTTCAGCTTCCGTATCAGTAACGATAAATTCGATCTCCGCAACTTGGCGCACCATCATCGCGATTCGAGGCGGATGATGATTACCGTCGCGAAAATAGGAGCGGACGCGGGAACGAAGTTTTTTGGATTTACCGATATAGAGAATGCGATCGGTTGCATCGCGCATAAAGTAAACTCCAGGCTCGGGCGGAATTTCTTTGAGTCGCTGTTCGATATTTGGAGCCACAGACGGAGAAATACCGACCTTCGAGATATCGAGTTGTTCTTCTAACACGGATAGTTACCCTCAGCAATACCGGTCGTCATAATACAAGCATTCTTACTGAATAAATATAACATTGCTAGCCGAATGTATAGAACGATCGTGTCTGTACGGAGATCCTCACTGGGTTTGAGTACTGAATTTGACGAACTAATCGATCGATCGCTCTGATAAATTTGCTCGGTTTGGTCGATCTAGTGGGCGTGAATTACGTTTAAATGCGGATACGAGTACCCAAAGTCACAGTGTTAGAATGTGAATCAATTACACATAGTCCCCCGCACAAAGCATTATGGATGAAATTGCACAATCCTGGCTAGTACTCAAACGTCGTTGGTTACCTGCTACGTTGGTCTTTGCACTTACTACAGCAGTAGTAACAATCTGGACTTACAACCAAACGGAAATCTTCCAAGCCAAGGGACAGGTGATCCTCAAAAAAACTAATAGAACTAGTGCCTTATTGAGTAGTGCGACCAGTGTCGCTGGCGGGGGAATTGGCGAACTAGAGGGTCTAACCGGGAGTACCCCAGTCAATACTCAAGCGGAAATCCTCAGATCCCTGACTACGATCAAGGGTGTACTAGCAGAACTAAAAACAGGTAAATACGCGAATAGACCAGCAGAGCGTAAACGCCTAGAAAAATTTAGTGCCAAGAACGAAAGTTTCGTGCAGCAACTCAAGGTGAGCACGATTAAAGGTACGGATATTCTCGAAGTTAGTTTCCAAGATCCCAGTAAGGAATTGGCACGAGATGTCGTCAACAAAATCATGAAAGTTTATATCAATGACGATCGAAAAAATCAACGGTTAGAGGCAGAAGCCGCCCGGCAGTTCGTGACGCTGGAACTACCAAAAATTGAAGCTGAGGTCAAACGAGCCGAAAACGATATGCGCTTGTTTAAAGAGGAGTTTAATGTTGTCGATTTACCGACAGAAGCTACCAAATCAGTAGAAACAATCACCAGCCTCAACAAAGAAATTACTTCGGCTTCCGCACAACTAGCAGCAGAAACCTCCAGATTAGAAGGGTTGAAGACCTTATTTGGTGGTAGAGACGCGCAAGCCACCATTCAATCAGGACTGGTGAGCGAATCGCCCGGATTGCAGAAATCCTTAAAAGAGCTACAAGAAGTCGAATCCAAGCTCGCCAGCGAAAAAACTCGCTTTAGTGATAACGATCCGAGCATTCTCAATCTCCAAGAGAAACGTCAAGCTCTAGTCGAAATCCTCCAAAAACGCTTTAATCAGAGTCTAATTGGTGACAAGGAGTTCCAAGGTAAAATCGTTGAACTACAACCATCCGGGATTCAAAGTAATCTGATTGCAGACTTTGCCAGAAGTGAAGCACAACGGACGAGCTTACAAAAACAGATCTCTGCCCTAGTATATGTCGCCGATGCCTATAAGCAACGGATGAACGCGTTGCCCAAATTGGAGCAACAACAGAACGCCCTCGGACGGAAACTGGAAACAACTCGCACCAACTACAAAACGCTCCTGAGCAAACTGCAAGAAATCGAAATTGCCGAAAACCAAACTCTCGGTAACTCTAGAATTCAAACTGAGGCCGATTTACCTCAAGAAGCTATTTCGCCCAAGAAAGCTCAGAACATTGTAATTGGTGGTTTCTTAGGACTATTTCTCGGCGCGGCGACCGCCTTCTTGCTCGATGGTACCGACAAACGCATCAAAACGTCGGAAGAAGCCAAAACGTTACTCCCTGGTTACCCGATCTTAGGACAAATCCCGGTCTTTGAGAAAGTGCGCCAATTACCTAAACTTGGTAAAGCCAAAACCAGAACTCCAGGTCAACTAGTTCTAACTGGGATGACCAGCGGGATCGAAGGTGAATCCTTCCGCATGTTGCAGACCAACCTCCAATTCTTGAATGCTGATGATAGCCTCAAGGTGGTCGTAGTTTCGAGTTCCCAATCAGGTGAAGGTAAATCAACCGTCGCCGCCAACCTCGCTTTGGCAGTAGCCGAACTGGGTAAAAAAGTACTGCTTGTCGATGCAGACATGCGGAAACCCGCACAGCATCTGATTTGGAGACAAAGCAACGATGAAGGACTCAGCAATGTCCTCAGCGGACAATGCGACCGTCAGACGGCAACTAATGAAATCCAACCCAATCTCTTTCTGATGACGGCTGGGGTCGTACCGCCCAACCCAGTGATCTTGATCGATTCGGTGCAGATGAGTACCTCCATCGCTCAATGGTCGCAAGAATACGATCTGGTGATTATCGATGCACCGCCCCTAACTGTCGCTGCGGATGCCGCCATCTTGGGCACCCAAGCAGGTGGGTTGGTATTTGTCCTCCGTCCGGGTGTTGCCGATAAGGAATCGGTGGACTACGCTCAAGAAATCGTCGCTCAGTCCAAACTCAAAGTGTTGGGAATGGTCCTCAATGGTGTCGATCTCGACAAGCACAGTCGTTACAACCACTACTATTACTCGTCTCAGACAGCTAGAAGCACTGAAGAGGGATTTGGTTCTAAGTTATTGAGCGGGACGGCTCCCAATCGGACTCGCTAAATCGGCATCGATCGATCGAGTCAGCATCTTCTCGATCGCTAAATAAATAGATAATGGGGTGTGAGACCGATCTCGCATCCCATTATTTGTAGTTAAGCTTAAAGCTAGGTTATTTTGATGACTATGCCTACTTTACCGGCGATCGAATCCGACAATCTTACCAGTGCTCAGACCGAAATCATCGCTCAGTGGCGGCAAGGACTGCGCCCAGGACAGCGGACATTGGCAGACTGGCGTTCTGGGCTATTGGCTGTATCCGCAGTGCCAGGAGCTGGCAAATCCCACAGTATGGCAGTAGCGGCAGCAATTACGATCGCCACCCAGAAACTACATCAACGTCATCAGTTAGTAATTGTTACCCTAACGAGATCGGCCGCTGCGAATATTAAAGATAAAATTAAAAGCTGTCTCAAAGAATTGGGATTACCACCGATCGGATATAGCGTTAATACGATCCATAGTCTGGCACTGAGTATTGCCAGCAAACACCCAGAACTATCCAAATTGGATTTAACCGACCGGACCCTAGTCATGCCCTCGATCGGTCATAAACTAATTGAAGATACCGTCCAGAGCTGGTTGAGTCGGTATCCCAAAAGCTACCAAAATCTCTTAGCCGGTGAGAGCTTTGATGGGGAGGAGACAGAACGACTCCGCCGTCAGTCGGTATTACGGACAGAAATTCTCCCCAGTTTGGCATTTACCGCCGTCCGCGAAACCAAAAGTTCGGGCTTATCGCCAGCCGATTTGTGGGAGATTGGCAAATTGTATCCCGATCGCTACGATATTTTGAGTATTGGGGCTGGGCTGTATGAAGCTTATCAAGAGCTGCTCATTAGCAAAAGCTACTCAGACTACGATGAGATGATTGCCGGGGCATTGCGGGTGATGCAAGACCCCGCTGCGCGCAGCCTATGGCAGCAACAGGTATATGCCGTATTTGAAGATGAAGCTCAGGATTCGAGTCCCTTACAGGAAAAATTATTACGTCAATTGGCGGGTATTCCCAACCGACCAGAACTTCCGCCCAATCTGATCCGGGTTGGCGATCCCAATCAAGCGATCAATTCGACCTTTACCCCCGCCGATCCAAAATATTTCCGGGAATTTTGCCAAGAGTGCAGCGAGATTGTCAATCTAGATTCTAGTTCGCGGCTAGAAAAAATGGAACAAGCCGGACGGAGTACCCAGGTAATTATGGATGCGGCTAATTTCGTGCTCAGTTGGGGTAATAATTATCTTCAACCACCGGCTAAAATCGATGAGTATGAGCGAGAACTTGGAGGAGATCTCCATCCCGAATCGGTCTTCTGGTTGCAAACTATTCGTCCGGTATCATTTGGGGATGCTCAACCAAATCCGATCGCTCAAGCTGGTGGGGTAGAATTACATACACCTAGTGATGTGTATGAATCTGTCCGATCGATCGAACAACAATTGACAACTCTATTTACCGCCAATCCAATGGCAAATGCAGCGATCTTAGTCCGCGAAAACCGACAGGCAAAGTTTATTTTCGACAGACTTGCCGACTGGAAGCGATCGCATCCTGAAATCAAACTATTTGAGGCAGGTGAGGGCGATCGTACTTCCAAAATCCCCGGAGAAATTCTGACACTATTTCAGTTCATGACCCGACCGCATTCACCAGAGTATCTCAAAGCCGTACTCAAGGTGTTATTAAATCGTAAACTAATTGATGCTCAAGATATCGATGCACTCGCGATCTTTCCCGAACGCTTTCTCTATCCCAATATCCTAGAAACTCCTCAAACTGCAACAGTAGAGAGAGCAAGAGAAATTTGCTGTGAATTATTGCGATCGCGGCTCACCTTACCACACTATCAACTCATTAGTTATCTGGGCGATCGATTGAACTATCAATCCTCAGAATTAGCAACAGCCGATAAATTAGCCGATCGGATTTCACTTCAAACTTATGGACGTAGCTCGATTTATACCACGATTGAAGTACTCCAGGAAATCATTACTACCGAGGGCTTTGAAAATATCGATGACGGATCAGAATCTCGATATACAGCATCAGGACAAGTAACAATTATTACCATGCATAAAGCCAAGGGATTAGATTGGGACTATGTATTTATCCCCTTTTTAAGCGATCGTATCCCCGGGCAATTATGGACTCCCCAAGGTGCCAAATTTTTAGGTGATTTTACATTAGCAGAAGTCGCCCGAGCCAAAATCCGCGCTCATCTACATCAGCAATCTTTGCCGACACCTAGAGATGCCTGGGAGTTAGCTAATTATCTCAAGCAAGGTGAAGATTTACGCCTGTTATATGTAGCAATTACTAGAGCTAAAAAGTTATTATGGTTAGCAGCAGAGCGAGAAGCACCCTTTCTTTGGAATCGATTTAATTGGCAACAAGGCGACAGGCTACAAGAGAGTAAACCATCACCATTATTTACTGCTCTATGCAAGCAATTTCCTCAGTTAATTGGAAAATAGCAAGTAAATTAGGCTCTTCACTACTTAGTATGCTCGATCGATAAGATATTGAGCTAATAAAACAATCAAATAAATATAATTAGTGAAGAAATCCTGATGATGATTGACGATCGAGTAGAATTTAGATATAAGTAAAATCCAGTTAAAGTACT
>JBBRVB010000026.1:0-19323 GCA_038247275.1 Chroococcales cyanobacterium | reverse complement strand
AGTCTTCTTGGTGAGTCCTCAGATTCAATTTTGGCTATAAATTTTGGTTGCATTTGATTATATTAATACAATACATGGTGTAATTCTCATAATTAGGATACCCAGAATGCACTGAGAATTTACCGTTGAAATTTATTTTGCCTCCATCCAATTAGCTCCACTAGCGATCTCCGCCACCATCGGCACACTCAAAGAAATCGCTCCCTCCATCACCTCTTTAATCTTTGGCTTCAACTCCTCCCATTCATCCTGGGGAATTTCCAATACCAATTCATCATGCACTTGCAACAACATCTTCGCTTGATATGGCTGCAATAACTTATCAATGTGAATCATCGCCAACTTAATAATATCCGCACTCGAACCCTGAATCGGTGCATTTGCCGCAGCGCGTAAATATCCAGAGTCTAATTGTCCGAGATTGCCGAGATTATCGAGATTAATCTCATTTGGATCGCTACCTTTTAAGCCGCGCAATTTACCACTTTCAAATCGGAAATATCGCCGCCGTCCGCAGACAGTTTCGACATATCCGAGGGCGATCGCTTCTCGTTTGACGCGCTCTAAGTAGTCAAAAATGCCTGGATATCGGTCATAAAACTTATCGATGAAGATTTTGGCTTCACTGGCTTTTATACCAGTTTCTCGCCCGAATCTAGCTGCACCCATACCATAAACTACACCGAAGTTGATGATCTTACCCATCCGGCGTTGTTCACTGGTGACGGTATCGCTTTCAAATAAGAGTTTGGCGGTGACGGTATGGATATCTTCGTTTTGGTTGTAAGCAGTTATTAAAACAGGTTCTTGACTGAGGTGGGCGAGGATGCGGAGTTCGATTTGGGAGTAGTCAGCAGCGGCGAGAATCCAACCTGGTGCGGGGATAAAGGCACGGCGAATTTGGCGACTAAATTCGGTGCGGATCGGGATATTTTGGAGGTTGGGATTGGATGATGATAGTCGCCCCGTGCTGGTAACGGCTTGATTGAAATTGGTGTGAACTCTGCCAGTTTTGGGGTGGATTAATGCAGGGAGGGCATCGACGTAAGTAGATTTGAGTTTGGAAAAAGTGCGGTGTTGGAGGATCAGATCGACGACTTCATGTTTGCCTTGCAATTTTTCGAGGGTATTGACATCGGTGGAGTAGCCGGATTTAGTTTGACGGATTCCTTTGGTGTCTAATTGGAGTTTTTCAAACAATATCTGCGCGAGTTGTTTGGGCGAACCGAGATTGAATGCTTCCCCTGCAAGTACATAAGTTTGCGCTTCGATCCTGGCTAAATCTTCAGCTAAAATCAGCGAGAGTGTTTTCAGGTATTCCGCATCGATATTGATACCCCGATCTTCCATATTGGCGAGGATCGGTTCGAGGGGGAGTTCGATCTCTTGCAATAGTGCCAGCAATCTTGGTGCGGCAGCTAATTCGGCGGTGAGGATGCTATGGAGGCGATAAGTACCCCAAACATCCATCCCGCAATATTCAGCGACTGCGGGGATGCTAATATTCGCAATAGTCTGTCCTTTTGGCACTAAGTCATCGTAACTCTGGGGGACGATGCTCAGATAACGGCTGGATAAGTCGGTGAGATTATGACTGCTGTCGGGATTTAAGACGTAACTCGCCAGCATCGTATCGAAGACAACGCCTTGAAGGTTAATGCCTTGGTTTTTAAATACCAATCGATCGAATTTTGCATTTTGCAATACCTTCGGATACGTTGCAGATTCGAGGATCGGTTTGAGATTTGCCAGGACTAATTCTAAATCTAAATTATCGCCCGTTTCATGTCCGATGGGGATATACGCCATGCTATTAGTCTCCTCACCCCAACAGCAACCAATCCCAACTAAACTTGCATTGCGCGGTTCTAAATCGGTGGTTTCCGTATCCCAAGCAACGGGATGATTTGGATCGGTATGTTGATTGAGTGTGGTAATTAAAGCTTGTAATTTAGCTACTGTATCAATAATCTGCGGTTGAATCGGACAGGCTCGACTAAGTTGAAATTTATCGGTATCTTCGGCACTAAAAAACCACATATCATCACCATCGTCGGGCGCAATTGTCGTACCGACACGCTGCGCGATCGCCCCACCAGAAGTTACAATCTCATCAATTGCTTCGTGGGGACTATTGACACTTTCAGGATCGGGAGCCGCCGCACCACCAAAAGCCTCCTGAAGTTTCTCGATGTCTTTGGCAAATCGATGCAGTTCTAATGTTTGTAATAATGGCTGCACCTGCTGAAAATCAAATCCAGTTAATTTCGTCTCGATTAACTCAATTTCCAACGGGACATCATTAATAATTTTCGCTAAATATTGGGAATGAGTAGCATCATCCTTACCCGCGATCAACTTCTTCCCATTCGCACCTGGAATCTCCTCCACGCAATCGTAAATAGTCGCCAGATCCCCAAATTCATTCAACAACTTCACCGCTGTCTTATCGCCAATTCCCCGCACGCCAGGAATGCTATCCGACTTATCCCCACATAAAGCCTTATAATCGATAATCTGCGCCGCCGTCACCCCCATTTTATCGAATACAGCCTGCTCATTCATCTCTGCCACAGATGGCCCACTTTGAGCGTAAGCTGAAGATAGATATAGCACACTAACCTTGCCCGGATCGTTCACCAATTGGAACATATCCTTATCGCCAGATAAAATCTTCACCCGATAACCCGCGCGGCTAGCTCTCCCCGCTAAAGTCCCCAACACATCATCCGCCTCAAATCCCACCGCCGTAACTGTCGGTAAATTTAACGCTCGCAATAATAGATACAGATTCTGAATATCGATCGTGAAATCTTCAGGCGTTTCGACTCGATCGGCCTTATAATTTTCATCAGCCTCATGTCGAAAAGTCGGTGCGCGTAAGTCAAACGCGATCGCCATTGAATCCGGTTTTTGACTATTAATAATCTCTACCAAAGCCTTGACAAATCCAAAACAAATACTCGTCGGTACTCCCGCCGAAGTCATCAAGCCACCGCTCTTACTTTTGGCATAGGCAAAGTAGGATCGGTAAGCTAAGGAGTGTCCATCGACGAGGATTAGTAGGGGAGACATATATCTAATCTATTGGGCAGGTGGTACTTTCTGTAATAATCTTTCCCGTCTTTGTTGACGTAATTCTGAATCGATTTGAGCGATCGCATCGTCTAATAACAAATTATATAATTCCAATTGGCGGTTACTCTCCCGCAACCTGTCGAGACAATTTTTTCTAATTTCTTCAGTCGGATAAGGATATCGCTCGCTCATGACAGATTCCAACCTCTTCTAATCTCTTGGGTACTAGCATTGGCGGCTTCTAGATTTGCTCGTCCATTTTCGATTGCCTTTGTCAGTAAATCTAGCATAGCATTTGTAGCAATTGGCTGTGCTTCCAAAATTTTTAACAGCAAGGTATTGAGGCGAGTATAAGATTGGTTGAGTCTTTCTCTCGCATTTTGCAGTTCTTCCAATTCACCAATCGTTCTGAGTGTCTCTCCATATCGATCGAATAATATCCACTCTGTCGCACTAGCTAGTTCGATTGCATCTGCAAGTTGGCGGAGTAGCTGAAAAGTCATCGTTAAAGTTTCTTCGGACAACTTTGCCATCGATCGAGAGTATATTGGAAGGTTACATCCTATTATCTCAGATTCGTTTGCATTGTGGAAGCATAAAGATTGAAAATCGTAGGTTGGGTTGAGCGGTATCGATCGATCCATGCTAGTGAGGATGGGCGGGTTTGTTTAAGGTATATCGAATTTAGCGATTATTGTTTGCATAAACAAAGCCATCTACAGATCCTATTAATTTCCTTGCAATCCCGATTGCAATACTGCCAAAACATCCGCCATCGATCCTGACAACATTGATTCAACCGCCAACCACAACCCAGGGAAAACTTGACTCTTAATTATGCCATTTTCATCTGGTTCCAACCGGATATATTCACCATCTTGAAGGCTAAACCAATCGATTTCTCGATCCAAAGTTCGCCAGACAATATACTCCTGTACGCCATTACGACGATATGCAGCCTTCTTATCATGAAGATCGATAGATACAGTACTAGCCGCAATTTCGACAACTAATTCCGGTGCCCCTGCGATGTAGTCATCCTCTGTAATCCTCGCCCCTCTACCTGGGATAAACATGACAGCATCAGGTTGAAATTCATTATCCAAATCGAGGCATACTGTTGGTTCGATACCTAGCGTTACTCCCTCTATGGCAATTTGATAATTCCACAACCAGCCAATGATATTGCCATGAGGTTGTGCATGAGATTCAAAACGTAACGGTGATGCCATGTAGACGATTCCTTCGATTAATTCGGCTTTGTTACTCCCCTTTTTTTGATAAGGCATAGCAGTATAACGCCGTTCAAATTCGTGACGAGTCAATCGATCGCCATTTTCTAGTAATGGGATAGTTTTGGATGAGATTGTAGTCATATTTTTTTAGACTCCAAGACTATTTATAGTTGAATATTATTGTCTGATTTTCGTCGTAAACCCAGAAGCTTTAAACTTCTTCAATTGTAGCGGCAGAGTCACACTCGATGGCACCGTAACTCGCATCTCAAAATCATTAATTCCTGGTGGTACCTGCTCGATTAAACCCACCCGCCCTCGATTTGGCAAGACATTGTTATTGTCCGCATCATAAATCCGTCCGAAGACATCCGCATCGTAAACTGTTTTACCCGACTTGTTTTCAGCTTTCCCTGTAATCAAAAAACATAGAGCATCCTGAGTTACACCACCGCTACTCACTGCACCTTTAGACATTTCTGCCGAACAATCCTTATAACCTACATTTGACAATGGGATGGGCGTAACTGCGAATGCTGCGGGGGCAACTAGCCACGTAGACATCGATAAAACGATCGCAACGGTAAATGTGATAAAAGTACGAATCAGCATGGCAAGAATGGCAGGTTGTGTGGGATGGGGAGTGTGCTAAGAAAAAGGACGCTTGCATCCTAAAAAATCTAAGACCTAAAGCCTAAGACCTCAAGCCTAATCTAAAACCATTGTCCCCCATTGAAGCGCGAATATGGCGAGAGAATGCGGAGGAGTGAGTGAGTGACGATCGCACTCAATAAACTAAAGCTAGTATAAAATCCGATAAACCCAGGAATATTAAAATTAGCTCGATCGATCCCCGGTAAGCCAATAACTTTAATAATCGTTATCAAAAATAGCCCTTCCCAAACTGCACCCCCAAACTGTAACAATCCATTCCAGTCACCATCCCAGCGTAACCGTTGAAGCTGATGATAGCCAAAATCCCAGGCTAGTCCGAATAAGCCTAGATAGATTAAGGTTAACAATGTTTGTCCAGCGATCGCGGGACTAGATCTGACTACCATCAGGATGGTTAATAATAGCCCAACTGTAGCTAATAACAAGACTCGAATTTGCCAGCGACCAAATAGAGTGAAAGTCATAATGCATCTATGGAGGATCGATCGACTCTATTTATCTAAACTAACGGTAATTATCACTCTATTATACCTGCTCCGAGCAAATTAAAGACTCGTTAAAATCCCGAAACCCAACCTCCCTCATCAATGCTGGCTTTGTTTTATCTCTTGCTCACCCAAATCTGAGAGTGCTAAAATTGAGCTACGTTAATTCGGATAGTTAGATTAATGAAGTCGAGATCGAGGTGATGGAATTGGCTCTAAGCATGAGTGGTGGAACGCATGCACTCTGGCGTTGGCGTAGCACAGACGGATCGAAGATGGGCATCTCAGTGCGATTCCATCCGCTAAATCCCCATCATAACAACCCAATTATTAATTATTAACTGTTAATTAACTTCATTGCCGATTTAAATCGGCTTGTGAGTCGCGATTGGGGGCTAGTTGTTGCTGCCAGCTTTCTGCTAACTCTGGATTTAAAAAGGCGATCGCGATCGTTATCGCCGCTAGGAGTCCAATACTGCTCACCAATAATAAGCATAAGTGAATGGCACGATTGAGTCGGAATTTGGAATCGGTGGCTGACTTCGCCAGTGCAAAGTGTTCTGAGTTAGATAATGTCAACTGATACGAATCGGTAGTTGCGCTCGTTGTGGATACCTGACAAGACATCAATACTAGCGAAATATTATCATCACCATTTTCACGATGGGCTAGTGCCAGCCATGATTGGACGGCTTCGGTGAGGGGGATATCAGTTTCTAGAATCCGAGTCGCATAATCTTGCCACGAACTCTCGACCAAATTTCGATCGCTCAAACCATCAGAACACAATAATAAAATCCCATCCTCGATCGCCATAAATCTCTGGACGGTGGGTTTAATTAGCTCTCCTGCCTTCATCCCCAAGGCTTGGGTGAGGGCAGTTGCATCGGGACGATTGGCACTATGCCAGGACAAATCGCGACCTTGCTTGACTTCGCGAGTAGCGATATCATCATCGATCGTTAGTAGTTGACAGCGTTCGCGGGTAATCCAATAAGCGCGACTATCGCCGACATGGGCGATATAAATCTCATGGGAATTACCAATCCCATGGCGATGATGAATCTGCTGGTTGACTTGGATCGCCATTACCATCGTGGTGCCCATCCGCTGAAGCTGTTCGCGGCCTTGGCTTTCGTTTTGGGCGGTAATGGTATTGTTGACAACCCGGATGGCTGCACCAATCATCTGAGAGATCTGTTCGGGCGAGACGATCTCTGGGCTGTTGACTAATTCGGCATATAGGGTTTGAGTTTGAAGCTTGAGCAATTTGACAGCCATCTGACTGGCGACTTCGCCGCCGTCATGCCCAGCCACGCCATCACAAATAATCGCAATCTTGCCCTCGGTAGGATCGTGAGCCAATTCCAACGGCGTGGGGTAATAAGAGTCCTCGTTGTGGTGATGAATCGCGCCAGCATCCGTACCACCAGCGATCTGCCACTCTAGGGGCAATTGTGCTGCTTGTTCGAGGGTAATGTAATTGAGTTCGCGGGCAACATCGCGCAAGGAGGCTTGTTCGGCTTGCATCTTCAGAAATAAGGCTTCCAACCGATCGGCAATCTCTGAATCGTCACCTGGTAAAGTTTTGAGCCACAGCGTCCCCATCTGCGCGAGCGTGACTTTAGGATTTCCGGTAGTATGGTCGGGAATCAATTCACACAATCGCAGTCGCCAACCATCGACACGCAAGTTGTCCATCACAGCCAAGCTAGACAACACGCCAGTTCCCGCCAGTGGTGCCCACAGATCGATCGCCTGCCACAACCAATATGCGCGATCGAGTGATGTGGCGGTACTCCAAGCTTCAACCAGGCTTGGCAACAGTTTACCTTCACTATCGATCGGAATATTATCTAATAATGGGATCTCGATCGTTTCATCGGATCTCTTGAGCGAGCAAAAGCCATGTAGTTGGGGTAAATGGAGCTGATACTGGTAAAGATGAGCGTAGGCTAATGCTTGATATGGGAGCGGAAATAAGAGGTCTGGTGGCTCTTGTGGCTTGGTATCCAACCAGATTTGTGGGGCAATGACGTGGTATCTATCTTCGACTAATCGATCGGCAGGAATCCAAGTAGCTTGGCGTTGGGCCGCCCAGATATATCTAGACACTAATGGTTGAGCGGTAGTCATAAGTTGCGAAATCGGGGTCGAAGATATTTATCTAGCTAACCAGGCATTCGCAGTTTAGCAAAGTTAGTAGGATTCATCCTGTAGTTTAAGCTAGAAATCGACAGTTTAATGTCAGATTGCTGATTTAAAGGATGATTTGCAAATTTTCCTAAAACCTAAAGCCTAAAACCTAAAACCTCTCTAGATTGATGGCACTGTAAAATGAAACCGACTACCACAATCTTTGCCCGCTGACTCTGCCCAAATTTCCCCACCCCAACCATTGACAATTTGCCGACAGATTGCCAGCCCCAAACCCGTGCCGCCAGTCGTCCGTCGCAGCGAACCTTCAGCTTGATAAAAGCGTTCAAATACCATCTGTAATAATTCCGGCGCAATCCCGCGCCCGGTATCGGTCACAATTACTTCGAGCATCGATTCAATTTTCGAGGCTTCGATCGCGATCCGATCCTGTCCGGTGGTAAATTTACAGGCATTGTCGAGCAGTTTAGTGAGCACTTCCACTAACCATTCCCCATCAGCGCGGATAAATGGCAAATTGGCGGGAATATCGACGATGATTTTTGGTAAATCGCGATCGTACCGCCGCGTATTCAGACCGCTTAAAGCCAAATCGATACATTCTTCCAGCGATAGCGGCTCGGGATGCCATTGAATCCGCCCACTTTCTAATTGGGACAAAGTAAGAAAGTCTTGAATTAGTTTCCGCATCCGCTCGGCATCACCCAGCGCGGTATTGAGCATGACTTGGCGCAGTTCGAGGGACATATCTGGCTCAGTGGCGAGACTTTCCAAACAGACTTGGATCGTCGAGAGTGGTGTCCTGAGTTCGTGTCCGGTAATAGCGACGAGATTGGCACGGGTGCGATCGAGTGCTTCGAGTTGCTGGTTGAGATATTCTAGGTTGGTATAGGATTCGGCTTGAATCAGGGTACTCCCGATTTGGGTCGCGATCGCATCTACCAGGGTGATGTTATCATCCGACCACGGTAAGGGATTGTCTGCATATTGATGGAGTTCGATCGCTCCCAACAGCCGATCTTGATGCAGAACTGGCACGATTAACCAGTCGGTAATCCCCAGTTTTGTCAGGGTGCGCTGCCAAGTTTTGGTAATATTAATTTCTGCCAGGGCTGTTGACTCATGCTTGTCAACTACTGCCTTAAATATCGGATTATCAGTTAGCTGCCAAGCTTTACCAAGTAAAGAGGGCACCGCTGAGTTGGCTAAATATTCGTGAGCGACACTGGTGGTGCGTTCGTCTTTGCGATACTGATAAATAATACATCGACTCACTCCCGTCGCTTTGCCGATTTCTTGTCCGGCAACATGCAGAATGTCTGCTGAGTTGAGGGATCGACGAATTGCGCCAGTAATCGAATTTACCAGGCGTTCCCGTTCTTCTTTTTCTTCGATCGATCGGTAAGCTTTGAGTAATTTGTATTGACGAGCTTGGAGATATGTCACCAGCCGCTGCACAAAGGCATCAGCACTGGCGGAATGGTCGTTCGGTATGGCGGGAACGGCAACCAAATATTCTTGCTTCGCCTGGGCGATTTTAGCTGCCAATTCTGGACGATAGCTTTGAATCCGATCGAGTAATATATGAGCAGCGGCGATCGTCACTTGGCGATCGAATGTCCAGATCCCCTCAAATCGCCGCGACGCATCAATTTCTGGTAAAACGGGGAGATCTGATTGCAGTCCGACCTTTTCGCGACAGATCAGACAGGCTGAAGACTGGGCACCAATGGCAATCAAGTGCCATTCTGCCCCCAAGGCATCACCATCCGCAAATGGTACCAATTCGTATTCATCAACGCGATCGCTAAACTCGGTTTCTGGTGCCGCTAATACATACACCTGGTCGCTAATTTCCCCTAGTCGCCGATAGCGATGTGCTTCTTGGCGGTAAAATTTTTCTTGCTGAAAGCTAGCGATCAATAACGGACGATCCGTACCGGCAAGCACTCGATCTTCCATCGCATGAGATAGCGCAGTCAGGGAAGATTTAAAGTATAAATGCGACCTTAATTGAGGCATTTGCCGCAGTAACTCGCTTAGAACCGATCGTCGATCGATCGCCATAATCATTCTCCTTGTAGCTGCGGCAGGGTGGGGCGACAATCTTCACTGTCAAGCACATCGATCGAAGTCGAGACAATATTAGATCTTGAGGTCATCGCTTTCTATATTACAGAAAAATCAGACCGAATAGTTACTGGTTCGACATTTCGAGCCGATCCTTCACTATTATTTACGATCGTCATGGTGACCGATCGACACTTCACGCAACCTAAAATCGCCCTTGCTACCAAGGACTCGATCGTCTCACTGCCAATGGTACAGATTTCGATCGCATCGTTCCAATCATCCCATAATTAGCACCCCAACAGCTTACTCATGCCAGGATCGCGATCCTCAGTCGAGCGAATCGATTTGACTCTGGCTTGTCAACTGTCAACTGTTTAATAGATAGCCAGATCGTACCAGTCGATCGCCAAAAAATTTCCCACGCTAGTGACTAAGAATGCTAGGATCGCAAACAGCAAGAGAAGAAGTGAAGAAAAAAAGGACAACCTAATGGCAGAGATAAATAAGTCAATATCCTTTGACGGTAGGGATATTCGGCTTAAAGTTGGCGTATTCGCACCCCAAGCTGGTGGCTGCGTCTTAATCGAATCTGGCGACACCAGTGTCTTAGTTACCGCAACCCGTGCCAAAGGACGAGAAGGGATTGATTTCCTCCCGTTACTTGTAGATTATGAAGAACGGATCTACGCAGCCGGACGCATTCCAGGCGGTTTCTTACGTCGCGAAGGCAGAGCACCCGAAAAAGTTACCTTGATTAGTCGATTGATCGATCGACCGATGCGGCCATTATTTCCTGACTGGTTGCGTGATGATATTCAAATCGTTGCCACCACCATGTCACTGGACGAATTGGTACCCCCAGATGTCCTCGCCGTAACTGGAGCCTCGATCGCATCATTACTAGCCCAACTCCCCTTTAATGGTCCGATGGCAGCCGTCCGAGTCGGTTTGGTCGGAGATGATTTTATCATCAATCCCACCTACCGCGAAATTCAAATTGGCGACCTAGATCTAGTCGTTGCTGGTACGCCCGACGGCGTGATCATGGTCGAAGCAGGTGCCAACCAGCTACCCGAACAAGATATCATCGAAGCGATCGATTTTGGTTATGAGGCTGTCCAAGAACTCATCACCGCCCAGCGGGAATTATTGACCGAACTCGGGATCGAGATCGTTCATGCCCAAAAACCAGTCACTGATTCGACTTTAGAACGCTTTCTTCAAGAACGCACGACCGAAAGCATCAAAATTGTCCTTGGTAAATACGAGCCAAAAGGTACCCGTGATACCGAATTAGATGCGATCAAAGCTAAAGCAGTTGAAGAAATCGCCGCTTTACCCGAAACCGATCCGATTCAAGTTGCCGCAACTAGTGATAGCAAAGCCGTCAGCACCCTGTTCAAAAGCATCACCAAAAAAATGATGCGCCAACAGGTGATCGAAACCGGACGACGGGTAGACGGACGAGCACTCGACGAAGTGCGCCCGATTTCCTGTTTCGTTGGTGTCTTACCCAAGCGCGTTCATGGTACGGGCTTGTTCAATCGGGGTCTGACTCAAGTCATGTCCGCTTGTACCCTCGGTACCCCCGGAGATGCCCAGGATCTCGGCGACGATCTCAACCCAGAAAATACCAAACGGTATATTCACCACTACAATTTCCCCCCTTATTCTGTGGGTGAAACCAAACCCATGCGTGCCCCTGGACGGCGCGAAATCGGTCATGGTGCCCTCGCCGAACGCGCTTTAATCCCCGTCCTCCCGACTAAAGATGAGTTCCCCTATGTCCTCAGAGTCGTCTCCGAGATCCTCTCTTCCAACGGTTCGACCTCAATGGGTTCGGTCTGTGGTTCGACCCTGGCATTGATGGATGCTGGTGTACCGATTACCAAACCCGTGAGTGGTGCGGCAATGGGACTGATCAAAGAAGGTGATGAAGTGCGTATTCTCACCGATATCCAGGGGATTGAAGACTTCCTCGGCGACATGGACTTCAAAGTCGCGGGTACCGATACCGGAATCACCGCACTCCAAATGGACATGAAAATCAGTGGTTTACCAATGGTAACTATTGCCGAAGCCATTAATAAAGCCCGTCCCGCCCGCTTACATATCTTAGAGAAAATGTTAGCCGCGATCGACAAACCCCGCGAAGAACTCTCACCCTTCGCCCCACGCTTACTTACCTTCAAAATCGAGCCAGAATTAATCGGCTTGGTCATCGGCCCTGGTGGTAAAACTATCAAAGGGATTACCGAAGAAACCGGAGCCAAAATCGATATCGATGATGATGGTACCGTCACTGTCTCGGCACTCGATAATGAGAAAGCCAAACGCGCGATCCAAATCGTTCAAGGCTTAACCCGCCGTCTCAACGAAGGCGATGTCTACGCCGGACGCGTGACCCGAATTATCCCAATTGGTGCCTTCGTGGAGCTGCTACCGGGCAAAGAAGGGATGATCCATATCTCCCAACTCGCCGATTATCGCGTCGGTAAAGTCGAAGATGAAGTCGGCGTTGGCGATGAAGTGATCGTCAAAGTTCGCGAAATCGATAACAAAGGACGCGTCAATCTGACTCGCTTGAACATTCATCCCGATGAAGCCGCCGCAGCAAGAAAAGGCTAGATTGGCAGCGGGACGGAGCAATCTAAAACCTAATCCCAATCCGAATTATTGATGTCAAAATACCAGTTTGATGCTTCCATCAGGCTGGTATCTTTAGTAAGTAAAAGGTCAGGTGTTCATCACATTCGATCGCTAATTTGTTGACGTACCTGTGATTCATAAATCTCATCGCCACGCCCTCCCGTATTTCTAACGATCTGCTAAAATTGATGAACGAGGCGATCTCAAGTATTCAGAATCGAATTCCGGCTTTGGAGCGGAGTCTAGCAGAAATCAAACTAGATTGGAGATTGAAATGAGTTTTGTCCCTACTATCCCAGCTCCAGAAAAAATCAAGCAAACTTTAGCCAAAGCGCATCGAAATTATCAAAAAATGGAGTTGGCTGGTATTCAGCTTGAAGAAGTTATTGCCAAACTCGACTCTCGTTCCAATAGGCTACGCCAACGAGAAAGATTAACCCAACGTAAACAACGTTTAGGCATACTATTAGAGCAAGAAAAGAGTTAGTCTAATATTTTAGACTATTTTATATTTCGCTATGGTTTTATAGAAATCGAGAGTAAAGTAAATACTGATGAAGACTATCCAACAATTGACGATCGACAAGATACTAGATTTACCGTCAGAGTTACAACAACAGGTGTTGACCTTTGCTGAGTTTTTGGAATTTAAACACCAACAATTAGAAGACGAAGGTTTACTCAGCGCGATGCAAGAAACTAAAGATGATGAAACCATCGAGCTTGCAGATGCTAAGTTATTCCTAGAGCGATAATGAAGGTCACATATAAAAAGAAATTTCTCAAGGATTTAAAGGTTCTCCAAAGCACAGAGGTTTACGAGAAAATTTGTAATTTGGTATTAGAAGAGATACCTAACGCAGACGATTTAAGTACGATCGCCAATTTATCAAAACTCAAAGGTGATGACACTGCTCATCGGATTCGGGTTGGCGATTATCGGATTGGGTTTTTCATGGAAGATAATGAGATCGTGATGAGCCGAGTGTTGCATCGATCTGAAATTTATCGTTACTTTCCCTAAATATTAAATATCGATCGCTCTCATTTTAGATTGGGCAGTCATCAGATCGGTTTTTCTATGAATATAACGATATCGCGAACTGAGTTTGACTTAATGCTAAATTTTCTAAGGAATTGCCAAGAGAAATTATACAGTCTATTTTTTTTGTTTCGCCATCAGTATCCCAGAACCATACGATTGAAGTAAAACCACGGCTCATATCTAGAAAATATTATTAAGACAATACTACTAAAGAGGATATTAAAAAATGTGCTTTTATGGCTATAAATAAAACTATTTTAGCTCTATAAAGATAGATTCACTAAGCTGCGACTCAAAATCGCTCACACCAAACACTCACCAGTAACCGCTACCTATTAAAATAGAAAGACTTATATACAGAAGCTCTATTTCAAGATGTTAGAAGCATATCGCCAGCATACAGCCGATCGAGCCGCATTGGGAATTCCCCCATTACCGCTCGATGCCGAACAAACCAGTGCCCTCTGCGAACTATTACAACATCCACCAGCAGGTGAAGAGGCTAACCTGATTGCATTATTGCGCGATCGAGTTCCACCTGGCGTAGATCCGGCTGCTTATGTCAAAGCTGGCTTCCTGACTGGTATCGTTACGGGTAAGATTGCTAGTCCGCTGATTAATCCGATCGAGTCGAACGGCTTGCCGTCTGCGTCAGCAATCGAGTTATTAGGTACAATGTTAGGCGGTTATAATGTTCGATCGCTCATCGACTTACTCCAGTCTGATAATACCGAACTTGCCACAGCAGCAGTCAAAGCACTGAGCAAAATCGTCCTCGTTTACGACGCATTTAATGATGTCTGGGAACTCTCCCAAACCAATCCCTACGCCAAACAAGTCATCGATGCCTGGGCAAATGCTGACTGGTTCACATCTCGCCCCACCCTACCCGAAACCATTACCGTCACCGTCTTCAAAGTCCCAGGCGAAACCAACACCGACGACTTATCCCCTGCAACTGAAGCTACCAGTCGCCCCGATATTCCCCTCCACGCCCTGGCGATGCTGGAAACTCGCCAACCTGGGAGTTTGGCAACTATCGCTGAATTGAAACAAAAAGGACATCCTCTCGCCTACGTCGGCGACGTAATCGGCACGGGTTCCTCCCGCAAATCGGCGATTAATTCCGTCCTCTGGTACATTGGCGCGGATATTCCCTGTGTCCCGAATAAACGCACTGGTGGTTATATTTTGGGGAGTAAAATCGCGCCGATTTTCTTTAATACTGCCGAGGATTCGGGGAGTTTACCGATCGAGTGTGATATTACCATGCTCGAAACTGGCATGGTCATCACCATCCATCCCTACGCAGGCAAAATTACTAACGAAGCAGGCGAAACCCTCTCCACCTTCAACCTCAAACCCGATACTATCCTCGATGAAGTCCGCGCTGGTGGTAGAATTCCTCTCCTGATCGGGCGCACCCTCACCGACAAAACCCGTATCGCTTTAGGATTACCCCCCAGCACCATCTTTACCCGCCCCACTCAACCCACAGATACAGGCAAAGGCTACACCCTCGCCCAAAAAATGGTCGGTACAGCCTGCGGATTACCTGGCGTGCGTCCTGGGATGTCCTGCGAACCATTAATGACCACCGTAGGCTCCCAAGATACCACGGGGCCAATGACTCGCGACGAACTCAAAGAACTCGCCTGTCTCGGTTTTAGTGCCGATTTAGTGATGCAGAGCTTCTGTCATACCGCCGCCTACCCCAAACCAGTAGACATCAAAACCCACGAAGAACTACCCGACTTCTTCGCCCAACGTGGTGGCGTTGCCCTCCGCCCTGGTGATGGCATCATCCACTCCTGGCTAAATCGGATGCTCCTCCCCGATACAGTCGGTACGGGTGGCGACTCCCATACCCGCTTCCCCCTGGGCATTTCCTTCCCCGCAGGCTCCGGTTTAGTCGCCTTCGCCGCAGCTCTGGGGGCGATGCCCTTAGACATGCCCGAATCCGTCCTCGTGCGTTTCACAGGCGAACTCCAGCCCGGAGTCACCCTCCGTGATGTCGTCAATGCGATTCCCTACGTCGCCATGCAAAAAGGCTTACTCACCAACGACAAACAAAACAAGCTCAACGTCTTCTCTGGGCGAATCATGGAAATCGAAGGTTTACCCGATCTCAAAGTCGAACAAGCCTTTGAACTCACCGACGCAACCGCCGAACGTTCCTGCGCTGGCTCGACGATTAAACTCAGCGCAGCCACAGTCACCGAATATATCCGCTCCAACGTCGCCCTGCTCAAAAACATGGTTGCACGGGGTTATACCGATGCTCGTACCATGTTGCGCCGCGTCGCCCAGATGGAAGCTTGGCTAGCTAATCCCGTGCTAATGTCCGCCGATGCCGATGCCGAATACGCCGAAATCATCGAGATCGATCTTAATACAATTACCGAACCGATCGTCGCCGCCCCCAACGACCCCGATAATATCAAACTCCTGAGCGAAGTCGCTGGAGCCAAAATCGATGAAGTCTTCGTCGGCTCCTGCATGACAAATATCGGTCACTACCGCGCCACCGCCAAAGTATTAGAAGGCGAACCCGCAGTCACCACCCAGTTGTGGATCTGTCCTCCCACCCGCATGGACGAATCCCAACTCAAAGCCGAAGGGATGTACACGATCTTCGATGCCGCTGGCGCACGGACAGAAATGCCAGGATGTAGTCTCTGCATGGGCAATCAAGCCCGCACCGCCGATAATGCCACGGTCTTCTCGACATCCACTCGCAATTTCAATAACCGGATGGGTAAAGGTGCCCAAGTCTATCTCGGTTCGGCAGAATTAGCGGCTGTTTGTTCGCTATTAGGGCGGATTCCGACGGTACCGGAATATCTAGAGTTGATGAGCAATAAGATCGATCCGTTTACAGGAGATCTGTATCGTTATCTCAATTTCGACCAGATTTCTGGCTTTGAAGATGAGGGTCGAACTGTATCGGTGGATGAGGTCAAAAAGCTAGCCGAGGTGTAAATCTGGGCATAATAGATTGGGGTGGGTAACGATACCCACCTTAAATTGAAATACTATGTATAGCAACATCACATCTATTATGATATGTTCGATTGCTAATGACGCTAATTGTCTGTGATGGTAACAGTAAAGTATAATTAAGTAATAAGTCTTGGCGTACTAGTACGAACAATGCTATAATCAAAATTCTGCGTTTTATGAACCCATTGATTGACCAGTGGCTAGATGATTATCGTTTGGCGTTCACTACTATTGGATCTCTTCCAGAAAAAGAGTCAATTTCTTTGCTAGAGTCACTTAAATCTCTACCTCCTTTCTTGGATAACGAGCGACTAGCAAATGCAGTTATTAATCTTAATCCATATTTGCAAAAAGAAGTAATAGAAGATTTATTAGAACTATTATTTTTAATATACAATCTATCTGAAAGATCAGATATTTCCGTTGATGAAATTGTAACGCAGATCGTTCAATCAATTAGTGATAGTGTAGAATTATCTTCAGAAATATCCATCGATAACGTAGAGAAAATCAGAATAAGATTAGAAATTTTATTAGATGAGAATGGCACTGTTGCTAATTCATACAAAGCCATAATAATCCTTAAAGACCACAAATGTGTTTTTAATGATTGTCGTGTTTTTACTGATATTCGTCCTGTATTTGGTGTCGATACAACAGTTAATCCAGTTGGAATGGGAGTCGTTCACATGTTGAAACTAGTGTATGTTGGGCTAGATGGTCCAAATGAGTTATTCATTGGTTTAGATTCTTCAAACTTAGAGCAACTTAGTGAGGAAATCCAGAGAGCAATGAGTAAAGAAGTAAGTATTAGAGAAATGTTTTATGATGTGAATATACATTGCTTGTAATGCCTTTGCAAAATATTTTAATTTAATTAGATACATTAATAATCAAAATTCGTGTTTTATAGATAATGCTAAAAGAAAGAAGAGAAAATCGTTGTTCGATAAGCAGAGATGCTAAATTGCTTCTCAAAGGAAAAGCTGGTTTGTCATCAAAGCAGCTCAGTGGTGTATCCACATTTAAAGGAAAAGTAGACCCCATTCAAAAATGTACAGTGCAGGATTATTTTTCAAAACCTTATTCTGTATATGGGTATGGGGGTAATGTAAAAAATATGTCCAGTAAAGACAAATCTTTTGTATTGCCACAAGAAGAAATATTGCTGAGTGATAAAAAAACGATTTGCAAGGACATTTATTCTAATCATGCAAAGTTTTTCAGTACGTATATTAGAAAATATCACCAAATAAAATTTGCTGCCCCAGGAGAACAAGAAAAAGAAATTCCTAGTAAAAAAACTAGTTTATTGCGAGATATTTTAAATGATATTAATGTTACGAAAGATAGCCATATCAGTAAAATGATAGCTAATAATCGTTCTAGTCTTTTAGATAGAATGATTGCAGCTTTAACTGAGCCTGAACTATTAGCTGAACTCGCCCCAGCCAATCCGCTAGCAGTAGCGCGGTTAAAGGGGATGAAAGTCAAGCAAAAATTACTGTATAGTGATGGTCAACCTTTACAAAGTGAAGAAGTTGCTCAGTTGTTAGGAACTTCCCAACAGGCTGTTGAACAAGAGCGGAGTAAAGGAAAACTTTTAGCTGTATCGCTAGGTAGTTTGGGCTATTTCTATCCGTGGTGGCAATTTCAAGACGGATCTGTATTGACTGGACTCGATCAAGTATTGGATGCATTATCTAAATTTGATGCTTGGACACAGTTAATGTTTATGAAAACTGGAGATTTGCGATTAAATAATTGCACACCTTTAGAATGTCTAATTGCTGGAAATATCGATGCAGTAGTATCCGCTGCTGCTTGCTATGGTGAACCAAATCCAGCATAACGATTCCCTCCTTCCCCATCCACCACCATCAGAAAATTTCAATACTAGAGAGCTACCAATTGTTTGCAGTCGAGGGACTTGGTATCGGTTGAATGCGATTGGTTTCTCCACTAGTTTGTATTTTGATCGATCTGGAAAAGGTCGATTTGATAGTTCAGTACAGAGTTATGGTATTTTGTATGTTGGGAATGACATTCATGTTAGTTGGATTGAATGCTATGGTAGAACTCACGGAGAGAAGGGTGTATCCGAAGATACACTTAGGCAAAGAAATTTATATACGATCGAGAGTCAACGCCCTTTAGTATTTGCTGACGTGACAGGAAGTGGTTTGGTAAAAATGGGAGTCGATTCCAGGTTATCGTCTGGATCTTATACTGTTGCGAGACAATGGGCACAGGCTATTCACGATCATCCTCAACAAGTAGATGGTATCAGATATCGATCTCGCCATGATGACGGACGCTATTGCCTTGGGATATTCGATCGTTGTAAAAATGAATTACAAGAGCAAAATTTGGGTAACTTGATAGAATTTAACCCACAGCTTCTAGCAGAAATTTTGAACTGTTATGATTATGCTTTGCTATGAGTTTTGTTTGTGAAAATCAGCAACAGTGTAACGCTAGTCGTTGGATTCTGTATAAAATCGATCGAGACTTCATTAAACATCATTTTTCGGTGAGATTCAACTAAAGACTATGGGAAAATCGATCGCCATCCATCTCGTATAGAAGCTTATAATTATATCCACGGTAATGAGGTTCTCCAATGATAGAAACCACAATCCTAGAATGTCTTCATAAACTACCTGATTCACTCCAGCAAGAAGTTCTACATTATACTCAATTCTTGCTAGAAACTCATATTAAAAGCACTTTGCAACCACAGAAGAAGCGGCAAGCAGGTTTTCTAAAGGGCACATTTGCTTGGGAGCATCCCACTTTTTATTTAGCGATCGCAAATTAATCCGTTGAGATAGGCACAGCGATGAGCTAAAACTTGAGGGATATTTTCAGATTTCCACTGTGCCCCAGAGATTTGTGTGCGTCTATCGATCTGTTTAATAGT
>JBBRVB010000025.1:0-19498 GCA_038247275.1 Chroococcales cyanobacterium | reverse complement strand
TGTCTGGAGATCGTTAATCTCGACGGTAACGCCTGCTCGAATATCTGTTAATTTGGCTGCTTCTGTAGTGAGCTGCTCGGATAATTCGCTAACTGCTGCCCCAAAACCGAGCTGGAGAGTGCCTAAACTCGCGATCGTGTTATTCACCTTATCTTGAGTTAATTGTACATTCATAGTGGCTTTTGGTTCGTCTTTGACTACTTTGGCAGCAGGGGTAGGAACAAAAATAGATGTAGCGGCTTGCTTTTGGATATTTTTTACTTCAGCTTCCAGCGTCTTTTTCTCTTCAGCAAGTTGGTTGTATGCTGTGAGAATTTCTGCTTTGGTATTCTTATCTGTTGGTTTTGGTGCCATAATTTAGAATTGCAATTAAATGTTACTGGTGTTGATATTTTGGAAGCAACCTGCAAAATAATTTCGCGATCGCATTATTGTCAATTTAGCTATTAGTTAATTCTTCTCACTAATTTTGGCAGAGGTTTCAAAGGCTTTCATTGCTAGTGACTGAGCTTGATTCATTACTGTTTGTAGTTGCTCGGAGGTCGCGATGATTTGAGCATTCTGACGTTCGATGACTCGTTCCAAGGATTGCATCTTCATTTCAAATCCTTGCTTGGTACCTTCCCATTCTTTCTCAGCTAGATCGGCTTTGACTTTGGCATCACTGCTAGTTTCTTTGATTGCTTCTTCCCGTGCTTTCTTAATAGCTTCTTCTAGCTCTGCTGGGAAAGCGGTAACTTTAGCGGTATTTTCGTCAGCCAGCTTCTGATGATCTTTTAAGAATTTTTCGCGCTCTTTCCATTGCTTCTGTTGTTCGCGATCTTGAGACTGAAGATCTTTTTCTTGATTGCGCTTGGTTTCAGTATACGTGTCTGTCTGTAACTGGCGATCGCGAATGATTTTGTACTGAACTTCGTCTTGCTCTTTCTGACGCTCTTTAGCAACAACAGTGAGGACTTCTGTCTGTTGTTCGGTATATTCTCGATCTGTTCTCGCCCATTGATTCCGCAAGTTAACTTGCTCTTTGTCCAGATTTTCTCGATCGGTTGCTAATTTTTGCTCGATCGTTTTTAGACTTTGTTGATGCTCTTGAGTAATAATATATAGAGCATCTGCAACCACTCGGACTTGCTGAAGTTCGGCGCGATGCTGAGTCTCAATCTCGATCGATTGCTTGACTTGAGTAAGTTTTTCAACTTCGATAGTTAGCCGATCTGATAGTCCATTGATAATACTTCCAAACTCTAGTTGTAAGTCTGCCATCCCCTTGACGATCGTGTCAACGGTATAACTCGCCGCTTGGGTGACAATTTCCTTATTCTTGGCTAGTTGAGCTTCGTCCTCTTTGGTAGCAACTTTAGAACCAGGTCGATATTGCTCTGTTAGAATACGATCTAGTGCTGTCAAAATTTGGATCTTACGATCTTTTACTGTTGCCATAATTTATCAGCCTCAAGGGTAACAACGCATGAAAGTCACTCTACCTGCGGTGCAGAAGAGTTGGGGGTTAGCTCAATCGCCTATTAATTGTGCCCAAATATCTACTCGAATTAACTTAAACGCACTAATGTTGGTTAATCAGCAACATTGATAATTTTAATTGCCTCGCATAGTACTATTGTACCGTAACGTTACTTAATCGTCAAGACTTTATAGGAAATTTGTACTAAGCAGATCCAGTATCCTCAAAAATCTAGCTTAAAAATTCACTTTAAGATCGGAGATTTAATACATGTCAACTTCAAAAATATCTACTGCCGATCGATCTGACATCAATTTAGCAGATCCGCAATATTATCTGAGTCGAGAGTTAACCTGGTTAGAATTTAATGCCCGAGTTTTGCATGAAGCAATGGACGAACGCACGCCATTACTCGAACGCCTCAAATTCATGGGAATTTTTAGCTCGAATCTCGATGAATTCTTCATGGTCAGAATTGCCGCCCTCAAACAACAAATCGAGGCAAAAGTTGTTCAATTAACACAAGATGGAAGAACACCTAACGAACAATTAGCAATAGCAAGCGATCGCGTTCAGCAGCTAATTACCCGACAACATCAGCATTTTGAGACGGTATTGCGTCCGGCGATGCTTCAGCAGGAAATTTGTTTATTGGATTATTTCGATCTAAATCAGGAACAATGTAAATACCTGCAAAATTATTTTGAAGAGCAAATTTTCCCAGTTCTCACGCCATTAGCCGTCGATCCGGGACATCCCTTTCCCTACATCTCAAACCTGAGTTTAAATCTTGCAGTAGTCATCAAACACCCTGATACTGGCGAAGAACTATTTGCTAGAGTCAAAGTACCAAAAGTATTACCCCGCTTCATCAATTTACCCGTCGAACTCCAAGAAATCGATCGCACCAATCCACTCCAATTCGTGCGAGAAGTCTTGCCAGCAAATCGGCGCGAACCATCCCAAACCTGGACAGGAATTGCCCTAGAACAATTAATCGCTCACAATTTGGAATCTCTATTTCCAGGGATGAACATCCAAGATTGCTATACATTTCGAGTCACACGCAATGCCGATATTAGCGTCGCCGAAGATGAAGCTGAAGATTTACTCATAGCGATCGAATATGGTCTGCGGAAGCGGCGTAAAGGTGGCTCTACAGTCCGAATTGAAGTAGACTCGGCGATGCCAATCCAGATTCGGCAGATGTTGCAAGAGGAACTAGAAGTTACAGCGCAAGATCTCTATGAAGTGAATGGGATGTTGGGATTGGGAGATCTGATGTCTTTTTTAGCCCTACCTGTTCCCGAACTTAAAGATCCGCCGTGGACTGCGATCGTGCCAGCTTATTTGCGACGGATGAAGGTAACCGAAGATAGCAGTAACTTTTTTAAATTAATTGCTGAAAAAGATTTTCTCGTTCATCACCCATATCAGTCATTTTCAGAAACAGTAGAACGATTCATTACTTGTGCAGCGAATGATTCGCAAGTATTGGCAATCAAGATGACACTCTATCGGACAACCGGAGATTCACATATACTCAAAGCTCTGATTAAGGCTGCTGAAAATGGTAAGCAAGTTTCTGTTCTGATCGAACTAAAAGCCAGATTTGATGAGCAAAATAATATTAATTTAGCCCGTAAGCTCGAACAGGCTGGAGTGCATGTTGTTTATGGACTGGTTGGTTTAAAAACACATACCAAAGTAGTGTTAGTCGTTCGTCGAGAAGATGAAAAAATTCGTCGATACGTACATATTGGTACGGGTAATTATAATGCCAAAACTTCTAAACTATATACCGATGTCGGCTTATTTAGTTGTCGCCCCGAACTAGGCGCGGATCTCACCGATCTATTCAATTATCTCACTGGTTACTCCCAACAGCGATCGTATCGAAAACTCCTAGTCTCCCCTGTAAATTCTCGCGATTCATTCGATCGACTAATTCAACAAGAAATCGATCATTGTCAAGCTGGAAAATCTGGGCGAATCGTAGTCAAGATGAATGCCCTAGTCGATCCAAAAATTATCGCTAATCTCTATCGAGCCTCTCAAGCTGGTGTGTCGATCGATCTGATTATTCGCGGTATGTGTTGTCTGCGTCCGGGAGTCCCAGGAGTGAGCGATAATATTCGTGTTATTAGTATTATCGGTCGATATCTAGAGCATTCGCGGATCTATTATTTCCAGAATGGTGGTGATGCGACTGTCTTGATTGGGAGTGCTGATTGGATGACTAGAAATCTCGACAGACGCGTAGAAGTAATTACCCCGATCGAAGATCCAGATATCTCAAAAGATCTCCAAGAAATTCTTGGCATTATGTTAGCAGACAACCGTCAAGCTTGGGATATGCAACCCGATGGTAGTTACAAGCAACGCCGTCCACAAGTTGGTACAGAGGCGGAAAGTACTCAGCAAATCTTAATGGACATGGCACTGAGTTAGGTAAGTACTTGTGCAAAATAAATTTTCTAGTTAAGAGAGGGAATAGGGAATAGGGAATAGATGATAGAGGGGAGACACAGCGATTTTAATCTAATTATCAAATGGATAGTTAATTTTACTCATTTACTTACATGCACATAACAGAAACCCGACTTTTTGAATAAAGTCGGGTTTCTCAACTAAGCGAGTCAATTAGAATTAATTAATTATATTCCTGCGTCCCAGGTAGTTGCGGCATTAGCGATCGCTTGCTCGACGGTTGTTTCGCCAGACATTGCTGCTTGAAGATTTTCATAGATAGCTTTTTTGAGGACATTGAGATTTTTTAATGGGGGAATTAGGATCTCTGATTGGGACAATTGTTCGGCACTAATCAATTTTCCGCGATCGAGTGCCGATTTACCATTCCCACTTTCTAATTCAGCTTGATAATCAGCAACTGCTTTGATATTGGATGGTAATGTATCTGAGGCTTGAGCGAAGGCTAATTGATTGGTGGCGTTGGTGATAAAGAGGGCAAATTTGACGGCAGCATCGGGTGTTTTGGTACTGCGGGGAATCACTAGATTCATCACTGCTACGCTTTTTTTGCCAGTTTGTCCCGTGATTTGGGGGGCGACGGCGGAGACTTTGGCGATTTGGGGGGCATTCTGCGCGATCGAATTGATAAATGGTGCTCCCGCTGAGAGCATCGCAGTTTCACCAGCTTGATAGAGCTGGATTCCTTGTTTGTGCCCCTGAGTCAGGGCTTCCTTGGGCAGCAAGCCTTGTGTATAGAGATCTACCCAATATTGAAAGGCGGCTTTCCCAGCAGGCGTATTAAAGGCAGCCTTGCCCTGTTTATCGGTTAGTTGTACGCCCATTTGCACCATTGATTCGAGGACATCGTTACTATCTTCAGGGACAAAGGTGGTGAAGAAAGCATATTTACCAGTCTTATCTTTAATTTGCTTGGCGACTTGAGCTAGTTCTTGATAGGTGGTTGGCGGTTTGGGGACACCAGCTTTGGTAAATAGCTCTTGGTTGTAAATTGTGACATTAGTAGTCAGATACCAGGGCAAACTAAAAGCCTTGCCATCGAGGGTGCCAGCTTGCCAGATGCTCGATAGATACTCTTTATTTTCACCCTTAGTCAAAACTGGATTGAGATTCAACCAGGCATTCCTCGCCGCGAGTTGGATGGCAAAATCAGGATTGAGATTGACGACATCCGGTGCTGTTTTCGCACCCATCGCCGCTTGAATTTTGCCCTGCATCGCCCCCCAAGGGATATCTACCCAGTTGACTTTAATCCCAGGATTAGCAGCTTCAAATTTACCGATCGCATCCTTGAAATAATCATTGAATTTCGGCTGAAGCTCCATCGTCCAAAATTCTAACTGCGGTGTTTGGGTGGGCGACTTGAGACAACTTACGACTCCAGTCAGCAGCAGTCCCAATAAACCACACAGCAGCAACCGACGCAAATTAGCAATCTTAATCATTTCTAGCACCCGCGATGACATCAAAATATTAACAGCGATTGGGGCGATCGATCGGAGCAGATCGACGATCTCCAACCGTAATGCATCTAACTGTTTGCCGATTGGGATTGCGTTACAATTCTTAAATCGGTATCCACTTGATTACCTCACCAAACATCATGACAGTTGCCTACCCACGGAAATTCAACAATAGTGTTAGTGCCAGAGATATCCTCAAACGTGTTGTCAGCGATCGAGACATCCACCTCATCACCCTCAATCGCTATCGTTACAATGAACAACGCAGTTGTAAAGATCTTACCGAATTAATTCAACAACTCAATGGCCATCCTCCCGAACTGATTCGGGATCTGTCCCATCATATTAATGATGAATCCCGCCATGCCATGTGGCTCACCGATTTGCTCGTCGATATTGGTGGCCCTCTCGATACCCCACCCGGAGTATCATATATCGATGAATTCGAGCGGCTGATCGATCGAGAAACCTATACTACTCCCGAAGATGCGGTGATTGCTGCGATTGCTGCGATTAACATTACCGAAAAACGCGGTTGTGAATTCTTCTCAGCGCACATCCACGCGCTCAAAGCCGCTCCCCAAAATGAGGAAAACATCAAAATCCGGGAAACGATCGAGAAAATTTTCCCTGAAGAAACCGGACACGTCCGCTGGGGTAATCGCCAACTCGCCAAAATCGCCGCCCAAAGTCCCGCACACCGTCAAAAAGTCGAAGTAGCCAAACGCAAATTTGTCGCCATCGAGCAAGCTGCTTTTGAATCGGGGATGGACATCATGTTTGGTGCCGAACTCCGCCGCGTCAATAATCTGATGGATGTCGTTAACACCCTCCCCCTGTGGGAACGTCCTCAATATCTAATCGCACGGTTACCCGAAACCATCCTCGATCCCGAACTCCAAAAAGTTCGGATCACCGCCGCTCAAACAGCCTGGAATCGCGATCCTCAAGCTTTTGTGACTAAGTTTATTCCGATGTTTTTGGGAAATTCGGTTAAGTAGGTGGATAGGGGATAGGGGGCAGGGAATAGGGAATAGGGAATAGGGAATAGCTTTGAGTGAGTTGCTAATGTTGGACTTCAAGCGATCGATACTAGGCACGTCTAATCAAGCAATCGCTTAACCCAAACTAAGACTAACCTTTATTCCCTACCCTCTATTCCCTATCCCCTAATAAGAAATCCAATCACTCCAACTTCCCGGATATAGCTTACCGCCAGTGATACCTGCTAGTTCTAGCGAAAATAAATTGACACAAGCTGTCACCCCCGAACCACAATAGACAATCGGGTCTAGATCCGGCGAAATTGTCGCCCAGCGTTGTCGTTGTGCGTCAATAGATAAAGCGAAGCCTTCGGGGGTAGAGACACCTTGCCAGGGATAATTGACGGCACTGGGGATATGTCCGGCAACACGATCGATCGGTTCGGTTTTGCCCAAATAGCGATCGGGTTCGCGCGAATCGATGAGAATATGAGCGGGTGAGTGTTGAGCTGCTCTAACTCGACCGATATCTACAATCCAGTCTGAGTGAAGTTGCGGCTGAAAATTCCCAGGTGTAACTACTGGAGATCGATCGGCAGTGACTGCATAACCAGCCTTGACCCAATTAGTATAGCCACCATCGAGCAGGGCGACGCGCGAGTGTCCGTAATAACGCAACAACCACCACAACCGTGCTGCAAACCCAAACCGCGAATCATCGTAAGCAACAACCAGGGTGTCAGCACTAATCCCCATTGCCGCTAATTTGGCTCCTAAGACGCGATCGTCCGGTAATGGATGTCTCCCCCCATGAATGCCCGCAGAACTCGATAAATCCCGATTTAAGTCCAAGTAGCTAGCTCCCGGAATGTGAGCGGTTTCATACTGCTTTCTCCCCAAGTCGGGGTCGCTCAATGCAAAGCGACAATCAACGATCGCGATCTCGCGATTTGATTCATCTGCTAGATAACAGTGCAGCCAATCTGCTGTAACTATTGAAGACATAAGGGACTTGCCAATTAATAAACTACCATTGATTCAAATAGGATTGCCACAGATTTATTGAGGATGTAGTTAAGTAATTATCAATTATCAACTATTAATTATTAACCCCAATCCGATATCCTTTCCCGTAGACCGTCTGAATCAACTCTGGCGATCCCTCGACCTCAATTTTGCGGCGGAGTAGCCGGACTAAAGCAGCCAAAACATTGCTACTGGGTGCGGTATTTTGCCCCCATAAGTGTACCTGAATTTGGCTATGGGTGAGGACTTGCCCGGAATGTTGCATCAGATATCCGAGCAATTGGGTTTCTTTTTCGGATAGCTCGATACTTCGTCCGCGAATATAAGCCAGTTGATTATCCAGATCCAACTCCAGATCGTCCACTTGGAGTCTCGATCTAGTGGGAGTGGGATCGATAGTTTGCACGCGCCGGAGGAGAGCGCGAACTCTAGCTAGCAATTCCCGTAATTCAAATGGTTTGACCAGATAGTCATCCGCACCAGCATCTAGACCGAGGACGCGATCGTCGAGCGTATCTTTGGCTGTTAAAAACAATACTGGAGTCAGGTCACCGCGATCGCGTAATTGCTGACAAATTTGCAAACCAGTCAAGTGCGGCAACATCCAATCTAAAATTAGTAGATGGTAGTGGCGATCGCTAGCCAACTGAGACCCCACACGACCATCTATCGCCACATCGACAGTATATCCTTCTCGCGTCAAGAGTCGGCTCAATGGTTCGGTCAGAGCGGGTTCGTCGTCAACTAGCAAAATTGTGATTTGAAGTTTGTTAAACACAGATGAACGATCCTGACTGATGCGAGGGTATGATAAGAGCGGTTAGAGATCGAAATTGTCTGTAATATTTGTTGGTATCATCTTGATTTTAAATATAGCTAGCCAACAATCGATTCAGTCTCGGCAGATCGACATCCCAAATTTTTGATGATGTTACCCAAAACGCGATCGAACTAGATATTGTCAAGTCAGACAGTGCGAACTAGTTGTTCGATCGAACAACTAGTTCGTGATGCTCGTGATGAACGTACTCAAATCGTCAACCGATCGATCGTAAAGTCATCGCATTTTGCGTCGATCGTTAGCACTAGTTCGGTAGCGATGGTGCGATCTCCAACCGATCTCATCGATCTTCAATCTCCAGTGGAGAAACCAACAATTTAGCGATCTTAGTAAACACTCTATTCTCCTTAGTTCAAGGCGTAAGTTCAGGTTATGCAACCACCAATTCCATTGGGAACATTGCTTCAACAGCGTTACCGCGTGGCCAAAGTATTAGGTCAGGGGGGATTCGGCCGTACCTATTTAGCTCAAGACACTGGCTGTTTTGACGAAACTTGTGTCCTAAAAGAATTTAGCCCTAACGATCGCGGTCGCGATGCGCTGAAGAAATCTAAGGAGCTATTCCATCGCGAAGCTCAAGTATTATATCAAATTAACCATCCCCAAATTCCCAAATTCCGCGCCAACTTTGAAGAGCAAAGACGACTCTTTTTGGTGCAAGAGTATGCGGAAGGGAAAACTGTTGCCAAAACTCTGAGCGATCGCCTCAAAAAGAAGACAACCTTTACTGAGGCTGAAGCAGTAGATTTTATCAAAAATATGCTGCCCGTACTGTCACATATTCATGGGATGGGCATCATTCATCGAGATATTTCTCCCGATAATATTATTTTTCGCGATCGCGATAAGTTGCCCGTGCTGATTGATTTTGGCGTTGTCAAAGCTGGGGTCACCCAACTGGAAGTATCCACCCAAATTCATCAAGGGACAACTGTCGGTAAAGCTGGCTATGCACCGGGCGAACAACTCCAAACTGGAGAGGCTTATGCCAATAGCGACCTCTATGCCCTCGCCGTCACCGTCGTGGTGATGATGACCGGACGCAAACCCGAAAGTCTGATTGACAAAAGTACCATGACCTGGAGATGGCATCAGTGGGTACCGACTTTGACACCCTGGTTTGCCAAAATTCTGAATAAAATGCTCAGTCGGGTGCCAAATAGCCGTTACCAATCAGCGAATGATGTCGCTCAAGCTTTGCGATCGGTATCGGATTTTGTGGGCGTACCAGCAACTTCAGCCGAGTTCCCCGCTGGTACTTTCGTGCCATCTGCGAATAGTCGGATGACCGATCGTCCAGCGAGACAATCATCTGCTGCGGCGCAATCGTCGATTCCACTATCGCGAGTCAAGAGATCGACAGGTAGTGGTGTCAGCCTCAACCAACAAGTTAGAAATCTTCAGCCAGCAGCCCAAAACCCACTCAGGGGAATCTTAAATACGCCCTGGGGAATTGCGCTGGGTTCGACAGCCGCAGCGTTGATATTGATCGTCCTCCCCATTTTTGTCATCAGTCGATCGATCGCACCATCAGGTAGTAGTACCAAAACACCACCACCAGTAACGATTGCCAGCACTGCACCAACCGATCCAGTTGCTGCAAATCCAGTCCAGCCAACAGCCCCAATTCCGGCTGTAGAGCCTTCAGCTAGTCCGGTTGTCCCCAGCGCACCTGCCTTGGTAGCGGCAGAATCACTAAATCTCGAACTGGGCAAACCGCTAGTCAAAGAAGGTACACTAGACTCCACGCAACCAACGGTTTTGAGCTTTAATCTGCCCGTCGGACAACAACTCAAGGCGACACTGACTACTAACCCAGCGGGTGCAACAATGAATATCCTCGCACCCAATCAGGCAAACGTAGACTTCAATGCCAAAAACACCCTCAATTGGCAAGGCACATTGCCACTGACGGGAGAGTATCGGATTGAAATTATCTCTCTCCCTGGTGCGGCTCCCAGTAATTACCGGCTCGAAGTAACAACGATGGTTTCATCGCCAGCAGTACCAAGTGTGGTACCAACCGCCGCACCAACAGTTGCACCAACCGTACCAACTACGGTACCGAGCGTTCAGTAACAACTTGGGTTAATATATAATGCCGCCGATCGGGTCTTGTTGCGCGAAGGATACCTCTGCGCGTTGGCGTTGGCGTAAGCACAGCCTCTTCTACGTGGGCAGACGCTACGCTACAAAAATGAGTTATGCATCCGCATCCTGCAAAAGTAACACACTCTAGAACTGAATTTGCAAGCGATCCCAATGAACGATAAATTACTAGATATCGAGCTAGCTGATAAGGTTTCCAAATTAGGACTCGATCGAATTTCTCGACATATCTTGATTTGTGCAGATCAGACCAAACCTTTGTGTTGCTCTAAAGCAGATAGCTTGGTGGCATGGGATTACCTCAAACGCCGACTCCGAGAATTAAAGCTCGATGCTCCTGATGCCGAGTCAGGATCTGTGTTTCGGACGAAAGCCAACTGTCTGCGTGTCTGTCAGCACGGCCCGATTGTCGTGGTCTACCCCGATGGTGTCTGGTATCATTCGGCCAGTCCAGCCGTCATTGAGCGGATTATTCAAGAGCATTTACTCGGAAATCAGATTGTGAAAGAATATGCTTTTTTAGTGCGTCCATTCGATCGGGTTGAGGGTGAGTTAGGGGATAATTAGAAAATAGTGCTGTTCAATTAGGAGACCAATCGATGAGTAACCGGGATGGATTTAGTGGTGGGTTTTGGTTGGGAACGATCGTCGGCGGCGTAGTGGGCGGTATCGTCGGTGCCTCGATTGCCAGTCAAAGAGCCAATCGGTTCGATGCCGACTCGCAAAATAGTCGGTTGTCCGACGAACGTGGTGACAAAAGACCGCTTAAATCCAGCCGCAGCCGCAAGCTCGATCGGATGGAAATGGCGCGACGGAGTTTAGATGATAAAATTAGCGACTTAAATAACGCGATCGATTCGGTCAGATCGTCGATCGGGCACCACCCTGATGAGGCGATCGATCGTCAAAAAGAAGGGCTAGATGATAAGATCGAGCCGCAGCGATTTCCCGATTAGCCTTGCAAATCGAGTGAGATTGAATCGCCAAGTCGGTTAGTACGGTATATTCAACAATCCATAAGTACCAGCCGATCGGTTAAACTAGGTGCAGACAAGTCTTCGATCGTAGAATCATTTTTATGGACCCCACTACATTAATAGTTGTTAGCTTTGCTAAATTCTTAGAATATTACCTATACATTTTATTTGCACGCCTGTTACTGACTTGGTTTCCAAATATTAACTGGATGCAGCAAATAGTTGGCTTTTTGAGTCCGATCACCGATCCATATCTCAGTCTGTTCCGGTTTGTACCACCGATTGGACCGATCGATCTATCTCCCATTATCGCGATCTTTGCCTTACAGTTTGCGATGCAGGGATTGGGGCTACTATTGCCAGCACCAGGAACGATAGTTTACTAGAGAAAAGATTGTCATAGAAGCGACGATCTGCCCCATCTCGATCGATTCATCTAACCCATTATCAATCGCTGCCAACGTGACAACTACAACGCTAATTTATATCGGATTAGTCATCATCAGCTTGGTAGGTGTTGTTGGTGCCGTGGTACCAGTAATGCCAGGGCCACTGTTGATTCTGGGTGCATCGATCGGTGCGGGATTTTTGTATCAGTGGGATAATGTCACGATCTCGCTAGTCGTCTCTGGTGTCGTATTGGTGATGTGTTTTGCGATCGAGCAGTTATCGGGCATCTGGGGCGCACAAAAGGCTGGAGCCAGTCATTGGGGTCAAATCGGATCGATCGTCGGTCTCATCCTCGGATTTGTGGGGCTGCTGCCAGCTTTGCCGGTAGGAGGGCCGCTGGTAGGGCTGTTCTTTGGGCCATTTATCGGTGCAGTAGTCGGCGAGTTACTTTATCCACGCCGGGTGCCGCTGGACGAGCGATTCAAAATTTCGGTCAAAGCTGGAGTCGGCATTGTCTTAGGCTCGGCGATCGGTCTAATCATTCAAGGTTTATTATCATTGTTTGCTGCGGTTGTATTTGTGACAACTACGTGGCATTTAGGATTTGGGATCGTCGGCTAGAACACAAACCGGCGTTGTGGCAGGTTGCTAGCTCATCGCTCGATCGTGAAAAAAATCAACAAAGAGCAGAGCTTTAAATCTCCATCCTAGCAGCCCAATAATTATTAATTATTTTTTACAGCTTGCCGGATTGAATTCAACTCGATATTGATAGAGAACGCGTTTACCTTTATCGGCGACTGGACGGCTTTGGTCGGCTGTCGTTGCGGCCTCTATTGCTTTAGAAATAGCCTGTTTGAATAATTCATCATTACCTCGATCTCCAAAGATTGTCGATTTATCGACAGTCTGGGTCAGGCTCTCTCCAGTGATATCATTAGGTAAAATCTCAGCTACTTTGTCAAAGGCAACCATGTATACGATATATGGAGATGGCTTGACTTTGCTACATGCTGATTTAGCAGGATAATCTACTTTCAAAACTCCTTTTTGGTAGACAACTAGTCCGGGAATATCCTGCTGATATTTAATTAATCGTTTGATGGCTGCTTGCGTATAAGCACCATAAAAACCACTGCCACTATTTAGATCGTTCGGTGGCTGATTTGGTTGTGGATTAGTTGGGGGAGTGTTGGCGGGTGTCGTTTGTGCTGATGGTTGTTGCGCTTGAGGATTGGGATTTTTAGTCGGAGGGATCTTAGTGGGTGGTAAATTGCCGCCATCGTTATCTGTCTGGCTGTTTGGTGGTGGAGTCACCAATTTTTTAGCTGGTGGTGGAGTCACCGATTTTTTAGCTGGTGGCGGAGTCGTTACGGATGGTGATGGTTTGGGAGTAGGACTCTTTTGGATTTTGGGTTTTTGGGTCTGAGTGGGAGTTTGGAAAATAGCGTTGGGATCGAAAAGCGAACTTACTGGTTTTTTTGGAGGTACGGCTTTTGGTTTGCCAGCCGTTGGTGGTTTGAAGATCGTACCATCCGTCGGACGCAGTGGGGAAAAGGGGATAGTCTGCGGTGCCGTAGAAAATGTGGTGCGCGGTGGGGCGGCTGTTGGGCTGCTGGGAGGGACGGGTCTAGTCGGTGGTAAGACTTGAGGTGTAGGGACTGGCGGAGCTTGAGGAATGCGCTGGAGTTCGGTGGGGGTTAGTTCTACGACCTTGACTGTGGTGGGAGCGGCTTTTTTGCCTGCCGGTTCCAGTTGGGCGAATAAGGGCAAACCAGCACCGAGGATCGCATGAAGGGCAAGTGACCCCACGATCGCGATCGCGGTCGGGTCGAGTAAAATATCTAAAAAGTTTCTGCGGGTGGAAGATTGATACATATTAACCGTAAACGTTAACTGTCAGATACCAGGATTGAGAGATGCTAATCCAACGAAGATCGAGTCACAATGCTATCTCTACATCCACATTCGATGCCCCGATACCCATTCTAAACTACAATGCGATCGCGAACCGCTCTCGATCGTCCTGACCAGACAACGAGCCGATCGGGAGAATTTTTGTCATAATTGTGAAGATATCTAAAAATGCTCCATCGACTCGCCAATGCTTGCCGAACTTAAGTCTTTTCGACACAATCCGATCCGTTGGCTGAAGCGTCGCTATCTGCGGTGGGTAGCATTGAGCTATTGGGGTTATCGCTGGCTAATGAGTCGGGGCATAGAGCGACAGGTGGCACAGGTGCAAATTTGGCGGGTCGTAGCCGGTTTCGATCTAGCTGCTTGGCTACTCGCGATCGAAGATTCGGTCAAGCCAGAATATTGGGGCATGATGTAGTTGGCGCATCTCAACGAGCCAAGATTTTGATTTTAATATGATACTACTCGACGATCTTCCCGTTCCTGCTGCTAATCATCGTGCGCTGAGTGCCGTGACTGCTTTAGCACCGATGCAGGATGTGACGGATGTCTGCTTTATGGATACGATCGCTAGCTACGGTTGTCCCGATTACTTTTTTACAGAATATTTTCGGGTGCATGAGAGTTCGCGGTTAGAAAAACATATTTTGCGGGCGATTACGGAAAATGCTACCGGTCGCCCCATTTATGCCCAAATGATTGGTGAGAGTATTCCCGATCTAGTGCGGACGGCAAAATTACTGAGCGATTATCCAGTGGCGGGGATCGATCTAAATATGGGTTGTCCGGCACCAAAAATTTATCGCAAGAATGTCGGCGGCGGACTACTCCGCGATCCAGCTAAAATCGACCGAATTTTAGGCGAGTTGCGGGCGGCGGTGAGTGGACGGTTGACGGTGAAGATGCGGATTGGGTTTGAGGATACCAGTAATTTCGATCGAGTGTTGGCGGCGATCGATCGACACGATATCGATCTGTTAAGTCTACATGGTCGCACGGTCAAGGAAGGTTATCACGGCAACGTTCACTACGATCGGATCGCCCAGGCAGTACAACGCTTGCGATGTCCGGTATTAGCCAATGGTAATGTGACTTCGGCGGCTACGGCGATCGCAATTTTAACCCAAACTCAGGCGGCGGGAGTGATGGTCGGACGCTCGGCAATTCGCAATCCCTGGATTTTTGAGCAAATTCGCGCGGCATTAGCGGGGGAGCCAGTGGTGAGGGTGACATTGGCTCAGGTACGCACTTATATCGATCGGTTGTACCAGATGCCCAAAGTCCAAGCCGTCCAAGCAAAATCGCGGATTAGCCATCTCAAGATGTACCTCAACTACATTGGGCAAGGGGTAGATCCAGAGGGGATCTTCTTGCGGGACATGCGGCGGGCGCAGACTGAAGCTGAAGTATTTGGAGTGTGCGATCGCGAGTTATTAACTCATCCCGATCGATTATTTGCCGATAATCCCTATCCTGGTGTGCTGGCGCGTCCTAAGTGTGAATCTTGAATCGAATTGGGGATAAATTAACGCGAACAATCTAAAAAATCATCCGCCTCAATCCCGGTTTGTTTGAGGATTTGGCGGAGTGTGCCTTCGGGCATATCCCCATTATGATTGGGGACAGTGGTATATTTACCGGTGTCATCGTTAAACCAAATTTCGTGACTGCCACAAGCTTGACGATCGAGTGCGAATCCATAGACTCGCAATACTTTGGCTACTTCACGATATCTGAATCCCGATAACCTGCCCATCCAATTTATCTGGTTACTACGAGAGGACAGTCAAATTCATCGGCGATCGCGGGGAAACTTTCGACTAGCTGATTGCGCTCTGCCATTGCTGCCAATAGTTGCTTGGCAACATCTTGAGCTATCTCTAAAGTTTCAGTCAGGCTAGGGGCTTGCGCGATTAATCCAGGTAAAGCGTCAGAAGTTGCTAGATAGTAACCTTCGGGTAGCTTTTCGATATGGACGTTGATTAGTCTTTCCACTGAATTACAATCTTGCAATTTTAAAATTTCGGTAAAAGGTTGACGAAGATTCAACGAAGAGGTACTCAATCTGCTGATATGGAGGCTACATAATTTAGATATTTATATCTAAATTATGACATATCGCCCCGATCGCTACCCCTAACCAGATCTGAAGATTAGTTTAATTTCAGTAACTTGGCTGACATATTTTTGTACTGAGTGTCGGATACTCGATCGGGTGGTGTGTCTACTGAGGTGAGATCTGTCAGTGTAGACAGTTCTCGCAATAGTAGTTGTTGTTCCTGACTGAGGGTGTGTAAGCGATCGACGATCGTGGCAACGCGCTCGGTAGTAGGATCGAACATCAATTGAGTGTCTAATTGACTCTCACTAGTTTTAGTATGCCCGAATAATCGCCGCATCCATCTCCAGATCTGCCTAAAAATCGGCTGGAGTAGCTTAAATGGCGTTGTCAGTAACAGTAACCAGATTTGCTCGACACCACGCCCGATCGCCCGAATTAGCCCCCATACAGACAAGATCGTCAGCAAGCACAACCCCAAACTCAGTAAGGGATGAGCGGCTAGCCAAACTAGATAGGGGTGTGCGTTTAGCCAGTGAGTGAAATAACTACCAACTACACGATCGATCGATTCCGAAATGTCCATAACTAGTCATGAGCGGTTTGCAAGTAAATAAACTCTGAGTCAACCGGCGATCTAAATCTTCGATCTTGCCGATCCAAATTTTGATAAGTGTCATGTCACTCGATCGCAGATTGTCTAGGCTCGATTACCTCAGATTGGCTGCGCCAACGATCGATCTCAATGTGGATCGAGCTTTGCTGTAGTTGTGCGCCTATTTGCACATGCTGCTGATGCGATCGAGTGTCTACACAGCTCAAAGCCTAAACATGAGAATTCGCGCCAAGTTTTTCGCTGTTGAGGTTAAAGAGTACCTGAAGAGTTTGCATGGCTTTCCTCCGAGTATCGGTATCCTCTTGAGCGCGTAGTTGCACCATCGGATCTTGCAGGATTTTATTCACAATCCCTTTGGTTAAGGCTTCGATCGCTTCTTGGTGGCGTTCGCCAAATTCAGATCCCAATCTCGATAGTGCTTTTTCTAGCTCTTGGATGCGAATGGTCTCCATTTTATCGCGCAAGCAGTTAATGGTGGGGACAGTTTCGAGCAATTGCCACCAACTATTGAAGTTTTCGACTTCTTCATCCAAGATGCCTTCGGCTTCTTGTGCCATTTGCTGGCGACGTTCTTGATTTTGAGCGACGACGGCTTTGAGATCGTCTACGTTGAAGGATTGAATATTTACTAAGTCATTGACATCACTATGGACATTCCGGGGTACAGAAATATCAAAGATCATTAATGAGTGATGCGGATCGATAACTGCTGCTAATTTAGCCGCATTTAATAATGGCTCTGTTGCCGAAGTACTAGTAAAAACCAGCGTAGAAGTCGAAATCGTGCTCATCATCTCCGTTATTGGCTGGAGTTGCAGATCGATGGCTGTAAACATTAGTTTAAGCTCTTCAGCGCGTTTGGGCGATCGATTTAAGATCGTGATATCGGTCGCACCTTTGGATATTAGATGTTGAACCAATAGTCTCGACATTTTACCTGCGCCCAGAATCGCAATCCGATGATTGGTAAAATTGCTAACTTTCATGTGCGCCAACTCTACCGCCGCCGAACTAATCGACACTGCGCCAGTGCCGATGCTCGTCTCCGTACGCACCCGTTTCCCCGCTGTCAAAGCTTGACGGAATAACCGATTGAGGATCGGACCCATCCCTTTGTACTGCTGTCCAATTTTATGGGTTTGTTTGACTTGGGCGAGAATTTGCCCCTCACCTAATACCAAACTATCCAAACCACCAGCCACTCTCATCAGGTGCATCACAGCATCCTGGTGGAGCAGCATAAATAAGTGCTGTTTGAGATCTTTGAGCGGGATCTTACTAAATTCTGACAGAAATTGGATCGCATCTTGGAGACCGCGATCGGCTGTCGGCGTAACGATATAAATTTCTAAGCGATTGCAGGTACTGAGAATCGTTGCCTCTTGAATGTGGGGATAATTGCAAAGGGTTTGAATCGCCGCTTCCATCTGCGTATCGGGAACGCTGAGTTTTTCACGTATGTCTACAGGTGCGGTTTTGTGACTCAAACCGATAACAGCGATATTCATATCTACTCCGCGTTCAAAAAGTGAGGATTTCTTAGAGTTTTGTTATTTAAGTTACGGACATATATCCGCTGACGACGCAGTATAAATAAATGCGATCTGCCGTTTCGATGATTTGGCTATCTTAAGTTATTGTATATAATTGCTGTCTATCTTGCTTTAATCCAAGCTGGTTGTAAATGCTGCTTGATTAGAGGGTAGAGGATAGATGGTAGCGGGTAGGCAGTAGAGATTCTGATGGTTTTAACGCAAAGTGTTAATTTTTAGCTACCCTCTTTCTCAAAACTTTCGCATCGTTTTACGACCACCTCAGTTGTGGAGTCTCTTCAAAATAGTGCCGTTACCCTCTAGCCTCTACTCTCTACCAGCTAATGTAAGCTGACAGTCTGAGGCTTACCACTCATGTGAATGGTATCGACAAACCGAGCAGTTTTGGACTGACTGGAAATAACCAGAGTATGAGTACGCGCACCACCTTTAAAGAAGTTCACGCCATTCATGATATTCCCGGAAGTAATCCCAGTACCAGCAAACAGGACGTTTTTGCCGCAAGCTAATTCTTCAGCAGTATAGACTTTATCAGGATCGGTAATCCCCATTTCTTTAAGTCGAGCGATATTCGCTTCTTTGCTTTCACCGATCAAGCCAGTTTTGACAACGGCGGGATCGTAAATTAGCTGTCCTTGAAAGTGAGCATCCAAGCACCGTAGAGCTGCGGCGGAGATGACACCTTCAGGAGCAGCACCAATACCCATGAGTGCATGAATATTCGTACCAGCAAAGCCACAGTTGATCGCTGCACCAACGTCACCATCACTGATCAGCGCAACCCGCGCACCAGCAGTGCGAATTTCGGCAATCAGATCGTGGTGACGTTCGCGTTTCATCACGACGACAACTAGCTCTTCGATCGGCAGATCGAGACATTCTGATAAAATTTTGAGGTTTTCAGTAGCAGACTTGTTGATGTCCACTTTACCTTTGGCGGCTGGGGGTGCAGCGAGTTTCTTCATGTAGAAGTCCGGCGCGGCAAATAAACCACCTTTTTCGGAGATCGCCAATACAGCCATCGAACCAGGTTGTCCGTAAGCGCATAGGTTGGTACCTTCACAAGGATCGACAGCAATGTCGATTTCCAAAAGTTCGTCAATAGTACATAATTCAGCAGCATTCGGCTGAGAACAAATCCCTACTTCTTCGCCAATGTATAGCATCGGTGCATCATCGCGTTCGCCTTCACCAATGACGATCCGTCCGCGCATGTGGATTTTGTTCATCCGTTCGCGCATTGCTTCGACTGCAACACGATCGGCTTCATTTTTGTCTCCCTTACCCATCAAGCGTGCTGATGCGATCGCTGCTTGCTCAACTACTTCAATAATTTCTAAACCTAAACTATTTTCCACTGCGATTCGCTCCTAAAGGGCTTTATTTATAGGGATTTCAGTCGTTTACAAGTTTACCAGAGCATGGGGACGCATTCGCTGTTCGCGAACTTTTGTGACTTTTGTCAAGCTGGTGGCGATCGCCTAATATTCAAAGTAGCTCCGATGCTCCAGGGAGAGGCATCTTTTTAGCGAAGCCGCTCCCCAGCAATTACAAATTACCTAAATGCTAATTAGCGATCTTGGCGACCAGGGAGTCTTGAAATTGATTACAC
>JBBRVB010000024.1:0-19519 GCA_038247275.1 Chroococcales cyanobacterium | reverse complement strand
TTTTAAAATTCTGAAATATAAAAATAACCTCGATCGTTGAACCACCTGAGGACTGGTTCTTGATAATTTATTCTACAGTTAAGTAATAAAAAGTGGGATGCTCCCATCTGTAAAATTAGCCCTAAGCCAACTATTAACATCGCCAGCAAGGACAGCGGTAAATAGCGAGATAAAGCAAAAGTAATTAACCCAATTCCTAATAAGGCTGGCCCCAGAATAATTAATTTTCCAAGACCGATTACTGTCGTTCTGGTTGCCAAATAAACACCACCAAACACCGCACCTATACCCGATGCTGCCATCAAAAATCCTAATGTCTGAGCGTTACCTGCCAAGATTTTATCTGCAAAAACTGGAACGAGTACGGTATATTGCATTCCCATCAAACTAACTAAAGCTGACAGTAATAAAATCGATCTAATTGGCGGAAAACCAAAGGCATAGATAAAACCTTCTTTAATTCTTTGGAGCGGACTACCTTCGATCTTGGGCATTTTCTTAGGCTGAAACCGCATTGCCAGTAAAGCTGCAATTACCGCAATGTAACTTATCCCATCGATTAAAAAACAATAAGCCTCGCCAACTGCCGCAATTAACAAACCGCCAATCGCTGGACCGATTAATCTCGCGCCATTAAACATCGTCGAGTTAATGGCGATCGCATTTGCCAAATCTTCCGGGCGATCGACAAGTTCGGTCACAAATGCTTGACGAGCTGGGGCATCTGCCGCACTAATTACCCCTTGAATAAAGCTCAAAATCAAGATTAGCTCGATATTAATTGCCCCTGATAATGCCAGTGCCGCCAGCGACAACGATTGCAGCATCGCCAACACTTGGGTCGTAATTAAAATCCGATGGCGTGAGAATCGATCGACTAATACCCCGCCAAAAGGTGTCAAGATAAAATTGGGAATCTGACTGGTGAATCCCACTACTCCCAGCATCAATGCCGAGTTAGTAATGTGATAAACCAGCCAGACAGTCGCCAGTTGTGTCATCCACGAGCCAATTAGCGATATCCCCTGTCCGGCAAAAAATAGGCGATAATTTCGCGACTTGAGTGCGGGTGGTAAAAATTTAGCAGTGGTTGCTTGCATGGTAAATATTAATAGATCTTGTAGGTTGGGTTGAGCCTCGAAACCCAACATCTCTATCTTCCCTATGGAATTTCAACACTTACTTCCGCAGACATCCCTGGCGTAATCCGCGTGTTATAGCCCTTGATACTTTGAGGATCTAATCTGATTTTGACCGGAATTCGTTGGACGATTTTGGTAAAGTTACCCGTCGCATTATCGGGCGGTAATAGCGAAAATTGTGACCCAGAAGCTGGCGAAATACTATCGACATAACCTCTAAAAGGGTGGCTGGGGAAAGCATCTAACTTGACTTCTACCACCTGTTTGGGCTTGATTTTATCCAATTGCGTTTCCTTAAAATTCGCAACTACCCAATAATCATTATCCACAACCGCCATCAATGGCGATCCGGCTTGCACCCGATTGCCAACTTCGACATTTTTGCGACCGATTCTGCCCGCTGTTGCGGCGGTAATATTGACATAGGATCGCTGCAACTGGGCATCTTTCAATGATGCTTGAGATTGCGCGATCGCCGATTGGGCTGCTGCATACTGGCTGCGGCTGACTGCTGTCTGTTGTCCGCTGGCGGTAGCTTGTTGCAAGCCGCCTTTAGATGCGGCTAGTTTGGCTCTAGCACTAGTAACTCCTTCTTGGGCTTGTGCGAGTTTCGATTGTGCTTGGGCGACACCGACTTTGGCTGCGGCTAGTCGGGCTTGTGCTTGTTGCACGCTCTGGAGCGCAGCACTTTTTTGACCTTGGGCGACGGCATAAGCGGCTCTGGCTATATCCAATTGTTGCCCAGCTACCGCACCTTGCTTGTATAGACTACTGTAGCGGTTGAAGTCAGCTTGCGCTTTTTGTAAATTGGCATCGGCTTGGGCTACTTGCGATTGTGCCAACGGGATGCCTGCTTGGGCTTCTTGCACGACGGCTTGAGCGGCGGGAATTCCGGCTTGGGCTTCTTGCACGACGGCTTGAGCTGTGGCGATTCCGGCTTGGGCGGTGCTGACATCGCCTTGAGCTTGACTCGTTTTTCCGGTAGTAGTTTGGGATGCTAGAGCGATATTCGCTTGCGCGGCATTTGCCTGTCTTCGTGCCGATTCTAGTGCGGCTTGGGCTTGCTGAACTTTATTTTCGTAGTCTTGAGGATCGAGCTTTACCAACAATTGTCCGGGTTGAACTTGCTGGTTATCCGTTACTAGTACTTGGGCAACAGTTCCCCCAATTTTGCTACTAATTTGGTGGACATGTCCAAAAACTGTGGCATTATCTGTCGTTTGGTGGGTGGAGATATACTGCCAATATCGATAGCCAAATCCACTAGCGGCGATCGCACCCAGTCCCAATCCTGCCAAAATTAAGGCGATCGGCTTAGGCTGGCGATCTAGTGTTGGTGCTGTTTCGACATCTGGTGTCGTTGTTGTCGGCTCTGGAATCCGATCTTTAAGATCGAGCCGATTCTCCAGGGGAGAGGCTCCGCCAACGGTAGTTAACTCTCGTTCTGAAACGATAATTTTAGTGGGATCGGAGCCATTATTTCCTTCACTGGCGATCGTGTTTTGCATTATTTGTGCTGATTAAAAATAGTGGTTTACCAATCTCACCAAGAGTGCTAACCAGTTAACTCTTGCAGTCTGGCAATGTCAAGCTAAATAAATACTTCATGTGCGTACTATTATCGCAGCACTCAGGGATCTGGACTTCTGTCGATCGGATGAATTAGGGGCGGCGATCGAGGTATCCTTAACTGAGATTGGAGATCGCCTGGTTGAGTACTTGCGAGAATAACTCGCGATCTCGATCGCCCACACCCGCCCAAGTTTCCGCGTGTAAGTCGGCGACTAGTTGTGGTAATACATCCTCTAGCTCCACCCCCGCATCCGTCAACCAAATCCGACAGATCCGTCGATCCTGACGATCGCGTTCTCGCCGCACCAAGCCGCGTTCTTCCATCCGATCTAGCACTCCTGTCAAAGTACCACCCACTTGCTGCAATTTCTCACCGATCGCCGATGTCGGGATGCCATCCTCTTGCCACAAGCAACACAATACCAACCAGTGAAACGGTGTCAGCCCGAACGGTTCCAATCGATCGCTGAACTTCCGATACAGCAACTGGGATAGTAATTTGATTCTGTAACCCGTGCTATGTGGTGCCCGATATTCTTGCCCAGACGTTAACGATCCAGCCTTAATTGATGTAAATTTCATTTGGCTAATTACTTAGCGTGCGTACTATTATTCTCACACAGACAGAGAGTGATGTCAAATCGATCGGCAAGGCTCGGAAACTAGCTCTCGATTATTTGGCTCTTCAGGATTAAGGATGCTGGTTCCGGGCAAATTTAGCGAACCTAGCAGGATTTCAGGCTTTTGGGAGATCGCAAAATGTTCGTCAATAAACATGTGCATACTTTAGTCGGAAGATCCGATTATTTCTGTAGAGATGTAGTTAGATTTATATAATAATCTGGCTCGACGTTGCTGAAGTAAATCTCGATCGACTAATGCGATCGCTTCATCTAGCATCAGATTTACAATGTCCAATTGATGCACGACAGCTCTCAAGCTAGCCAGGTTTTTTGCTCTAGTTTCAGCATCTGGAATTCTAAATTCGTTACTCATGATTAGTTCCAATTCCGTTGAATTTCTTGCAAACTGGCAATACTGGCATCTAAAGACGCTTCAGCTAGCTCAATCGTTCGATATAATAAATTTAACATATCTGCTGAAGCGATTGGTTGAGACTCTGAAACTTTCAACAGTAGAGTGTTCAGTCTAGAATACTGAGATCTCAGCCGCTCCTGGATATTTTGGAGTTCTTCCAGTTCTGTTATGGCTTCAGTGGTTTCGCCCCACTGTGCGAATAATCTGAATGCTAATGTGGTAGTTGCATCAATCGATTCAATAATTCGGCGTTGCAGGGCGAAGATGTTGATAAGGACTGGATCTGGTAATTTAGCCACTGATAGATCTAAAGTAATATGCCGATTTTAATCTAGCAGGTTTGAAACACCGATCGATCTAATTAATCGATTGAAATAACCGATGCCCAAACGTGCATTGTTGATGCTGAGAAAACAGATCGAGCAGTTGTTAGATCGATTTCTCAATTCCAATCGGATTGAGGATTTAACTAGATAGCTATTTGTGGTGAATTGTCTGGTCATGCCATCTCGCTCGATTTATGCGTACAATGGCTAACTGTACTTATCCCATTTTTCCCAAATTGACTAAATCCATCATGGTTGTGGGTACCACCTCCCACGCCGGAAAATCACTAATTACTGCGGCGATCTGTCGGCTTTTGGTGCGCCAAGGCTGGCAAGTTACCCCTTTCAAGGGGCAGAATATGGCTCTGAATGCCTATATTACCGCCGATGGTAAAGAAATGGGTCACGCCCAGGCGGTACAGGCGTGGGCGGCGAAAATCGAGCCGAGGGTGGAGATGAACCCAATCTTGCTCAAGCCCCAGGGCGATATGACTTCTCAGGTAATTTTGATGGGTACGGCGGTGGGAAGAGTCCAGGCGGCGGATTATTATCGGGATTATTTCGATCGCGGGTGGGCGGCAATTACCGATTGTTTGGATAAATTAGCCTTAGAATTCGATTATATCGTCTGCGAAGGTGCGGGGAGTCCAGCGGAAATCAATCTCAAACATCGCGATTTGACTAATATGCGAGTGGCGAGTTATTTACAGGCAAATACTGTCTTAGTTGCCGATATCGATCGCGGTGGGGTGTTCGCCCATATTGTTGGTACTTTAGAGTTATTAGAACCCGAAGAACGGGCATTAATTAAAGGATTTATTATTAATAAATTTCGCGGACAGCGATCGCTCTTAGAGTCGGGGATTACTTGGCTAGAGGAACGCACTGGAATTCCGGTAATTGGCGTAATTCCGATGTTAGACCAGGTATTTCCATCTGAAGATTCGTTAGATTTATTGGAACGTCGATCGCGGAAACCGAATGCCGATTTAACAATTGGGGTCGTAAGATTTCCCCGGATTTCTAACTTTACCGATTTCGATCCGATCGATGCCGAACCCACAGTCAATCTCAAATATATTACGTCCAAAGACGAACTAAATAGCTGCGATGCGGTAATTTTACCCGGCTCGAAAACAACTATTGCCGATCTCAATTGGCTCCAAAAAACTGGTATTGCGGCGATGCTTCCAGATTACTTGGCTAATAACGGCACAATTATCGGGATTTGTGGCGGTTTCCAAATGTTAGGGACTACCATTAACGATCCGACTGGGATCGAGGGCATTCCTGGCGAATATTCCGGCTTGAACCTATTCCCACTCGAAACTACGATCTCCGCAACCAAGACTACCCGCCAGCTCACCACTACCACCAATTATCCCAATCCCGGCATCGCGATCTCTGGTTACGAAATCCATCAAGGCACCACCCAATGGCACCCCGATCGACCTGCTAGCGATGACTACGAGCAATTATTTACCAATGAAAGTCTAGGTATTGTCGATCGCCATCTCCACCTTTGGGGCACATATTTACACGGAATTTTCGATAATGGTAAGTGGCGCAGACACTGGCTCAATCAGATCCGCTCTCGCCGCAATTTAGCTCCGATTACTACCGAAGTTCCAGAGTACGCCAGTCAACGCGAAGAAATTTTCGACAAATTGGCTGATTCGATCTCCGAGTATCTAGATTTATCTAAATTACAATAAACATCTCATTCGCATACCTGCCAGATCCCTGACTTCTCCGAAAAGTCGGGGATCTGAGTCTTCACTGCTTAGTCTTCTGTACGCAGGTGCTTTAATCGTCAACTGTCAACTGTCAACTGTCAACTGTCAACTGATTCACCAATGACTGAGCCAGAAGTTACAATTTGCCCCGGCTACCTATCACCCATCGCAGCAACCGAACTATACAATAAATTACGCGATCGGATCGAGTGGGATCTCCGAATTAGTGCGCGTAAAACTGCGTGTTTCGGACTACCTTATAATTATTCTGGCTTGACTTACGAACCACAGCCGATGCACCTGTTACTGCAACCTGTCTGTCAACAGCTCGCAGCAACATTGGGATTTGAACCGAATAGTTGTCTGGTCAACTACTACCAAGATGGTCGTGATAAGATGGGTTTCCACTCTGATGAAATTGACAATTTGGAAGCGGGAACGCAGATTATTATCATCTCATTGGGTACCGAGCGGAAGCTCTCCTTTCGATCGAAACTTGACTACGAGGAACGGCTAAATTATCTATTACCACATGGTTCATTGCTGTATATGAGCCAAAAAACTCAAGAATTTTGGAGTCATGCGATCAAACGAGCTAATGTGAAGGATGGGCGAATTAGTCTCACCTTCCGGCGGATCGATCCACTGTATCGATCGGTGCCAATGCTAACGCTTGAACCGCAACGGTAATAGAGATAGGAAAACCAAAAAACTAGCTGCAAGTCCAAATTGAAGCCGATCTCCATCTTGAAGTGCAGTTTTGCCAGCAGCACCCAGCCAAGTATACGCGATCGTTCCGGGAATAATCCCGATAAAAGTTGCGAACGTGTAAACTTTGAAATTAATTGGGGTCAGAGCTAGCAGGAAATTAATTAGATTAAATGGGGCGATCGGTGCCAAGCGGAGAGCTAAAGTTAGATTAAAAGCATTGCGCTGTTTTTGAATGGTTGCTGTTGAATCGGTTAAATTTTCATCAGTGTCAGCAAATACTCGATCGAACTTCTTCAGTAATTTATGCTGACCGAAATTAGCGATCGCCCAATCTTGAAAAACAGATCGAGTCAAAGAAAATGCCCCGACTGCGCCCAATGTCGCTGACAATATCGACCAAGCTGTACCCCACACCAGACCGAACACATAGCCTCCCGCCAATGTATGAATCGTAATCGGCAACCCCAGTACTGCTAATAGTACATAGGTAGAAATAAATGTAGGCACAGCCCAGATGCCCAGTCTTTGCAGGTATTCAGTAAGAATTTCTCGATCTAATAGATGCCGTGCTGGAGTTGTAAAAAATAAAATAACTGCGGCAACTAATAAGATCGGTTTAAAGTATTTATTAAGTTGCTGTTTGAGTTTAGCTAAGATTGGGTGATTTGACATTACTAAAAGTTTATAATATTTCTTTTTCCTGTGGCACCACTAAGATGGATTTGCTGCGTAAATCGATCGCTGCGAAAATACTCAAAACATCACAATGCCATTCCGGCAATATTAAAGTCATTGCCATCTCTTCACTGCTATTAATCATACACATCCCGATCGCTAGCCAGAGAAAATTAGCATCATCAAAGCCAAATAGTCTCACTGTAGCAACTAGTAAAGTCAATCCCCAAATTTTGGCAGTATAAGTATGAAAACTCGGAAATTTTTTAAACTTAATCCAACTCACTGCGTATAAAGAAATTTGAGCGATCGCCGCTAGGCATAACGGCACTTTAAAATCGACAATGACACGGGGATAAATTAACCAAGCACTAGCCGCAACACACAGGTACAGACAAATATCCGCCCAACTATCCGCCTGTCGCAGCCGAGTCGTACTCACCCCCAGTCGTCGGGCAATGATGCCATCGAAAATATCTGACAGGACGGCGACAATATAGCCCACCAAGAACCACTTACTAACAGCTAGATCGATCGCGTCGAGCAGCAATAACGGCGCGATCGTCAAGCGAAGACCAACTAACATACTGGGGATACGAGCGAGTTTTATCATTAGCGGTACGGCACGAATCGGTTGGTGGTTGGCACTAGAGTAGCCGATCTACAGCCATCCCGATCGGGTTTCCAATCGCAGCCCACCCGGTCGCCAAAAATCAGGCTAAAATTAAGAGTGTAAAGAAAATTTAAGCTATCCTTACCAGTGCTAGCGCAAATCCTGAAACCAAGTGCCCACATAGGTTCGGATCTAGCTCTATCTCGATCGAACAGCACCACATTCCGAGAACTGCATGAATTTACTGGAGTCGATCGCCCCGTACGATCGCTATGTTACCACCATTGCCCAAGATGTCTTGAGTTTATTGGGCATGAACGTGAAGGTGCAAAACCCCGAGCGTTTGCCCAAATTTGGCCCATTGCTGATTGTCTCCAATCACCGGAGTTTTCTCGATCCGCTGTTGTTGACGAGTTTTCTGAATACACCGATCAACTTTGTCTGTCACCGCTTCATGGGCAATGTTCCACTCTTACGGGAGGTCTTACAAAGCTGTGGTGGTTTCCCCTTGAGCGACGACTGGTATCCCGACTTGATCCAACATTCTACCCAATTACTCAATCGGGGTAAAGTCATCGGCATCTTTCCTGAAGGCGCAGCTCCAATGCTCAATACTCCCAATCAGATCGATCTATGTCCTTTCTATCGTGGCTTCGCTCACGTCGCCTTGCGGGCAGCGGTGCCCAACTTGCAGATTTTGCCAGTAGCCATCCGCTCGCGCGCGGAGGTGCAGTTGCCCGTCGTACCGCTGAGTCTGCTCCAATCTCTAGATCCCCTAGAGCCATTGTTCAAGCAAGATGGCTGGCATCCAGCAGTACTTTATCAAGAAGTATCGATTCGGCTGGGCGAACCATTCTCGCTCGCGCCGTATCGCGGTCGTTACCACGGTCGTCAAGCTGGTAAAGTAGTAAAGGATCTGACCGCCACATTATCACACCAAGTTGCTGACCTGCTCGCAGCATAAATCATGCAGCTTCATTCCGATCCCCTGAGTTTTTTTAAACCCCGACCTGCCCAACCGCACCTACCGCTCTTTGTACTCTTTCCGGGGATGGATGGAACTGGTCGGTTATTTTACAAACAAATCGACAGGTTGGCGACAAGATTTGATATTCGCTGCTTGGCAATTGCCAGTGATGACCGCAGTAATTGGCACGCCTTAGTCGATCGATCGATGCAATTTATCATCGACGAACTACCCGAAGGACGGGAGCTATATCTGTGTGGCGAGTCTTTCGGCGCATGTTGGGCGATGCAGGTAGCCAGTAGGATGGCCAAAAGTATCGAAAAATTGGTGCTGATCAATCCAGCTTCGTCCTTTGTCCGTTTGCCGTGGTTGACTGAGGGCAGTGCGCTCTCAAGTTTATTGCCAGACAATATGTATCCTTTATCCACGCGGATTCTCGCCAAATTTCTCACCAATGCCGATCGAGTTACCCCTGAAGACCGTCAAAATTTGCTCGATGCGATGCTCTCTGTCACACCGCAAACTGCGGCTTGGCGACTGAGTTTATTGCGACAGTTTCGGATAAACTCATTGTTACCAGCCCTGGTGGATATCCCGATAAATCTCATTGCTGGAGAACACGATCGGCTGCTCCCATCGGTGCTAGAGGTGCGCTTTTTGCACCAACAACTCCCCAAGTCAAACACGACGCTACTACCCGCTAGCGGTCATGCTTGCCTCTTAGAACAGGATATTAATTTAGCCGATCTTGTCTGAATATCTACTCAGTCGCCCCAATCGATCTCAACGTAAGTTTCATCACATCCAAATATGCTATTTCGCGAACTGGTATTAGAAAACTTTGGTTCCTACCTGGGTAAGAACACAATTAACTTATTACCAGATCTGTCCGCAGCTAGCCGTCCGATTATTCTGATTGGGGGGATGAATGGTGGTGGCAAAACGACGATTATGGATGCGATCCGCTTGGCTCTGTATGGTGCCCGCGCCCAATGTTCCACGCGGGGAAATTTGAGTTATGGTGATTTCCTCGATCAGTGTGTGAGTCGTCAAACACTACCAGCCGAAAAAGCTCGAATCGAACTAGCATTTCAGGTTGCTGAAGATGGTGAATTACGGGATATTCGGATCGTTAGATATTGGGAACGCAATCCCAAAGATGGTAAGGATACTTTAGGTATTTTGGTGAATGATTGGGCTGATAAGACGCTGTTAAATACTTGGGATGAATACATTGAAAATCTACTGCCTTTAGGCATTTCCAATCTCTTTCTATTCGATGGCGAACAGGTCAAGGAATTAGCCGAACAAGAGACTCCCCCTGCGGCGGTATTTGATGCCATTCAATCATTACTAGGACTAGAATTAGCCGAACGTTTGGCAACAGATTTGGATGTATTAGTGAGTAGAAAACGGCGAGATGTTGCTACCAAAAATCAATTAGAAGCGATCGATGAAATCGAGGCTAGATTGGCACAGCAGCAGTTAGAATTAGTCCAATTAGAACGGGAGATCGAACAGCTAACCTCAAAATTGGAAATTGCGATCGATCGCGAACAACAAGCATTTGATAAATTCATTCTCGAAGGTGGCAAAATTGCCGCTCAAGGCAAGGAATTAGACTTAGAATCGAAAGCGATCCAAACCCAAATCGATCGCCACCGTCAGGATTTATGCCAGCTTGCAGCAGGTAATTTACCGTTAGCATTAGTTACACCTTTATTAGCGCAAATTCGATCGCAAGCACAGAGCGAGTTACGCCATCAACAAGGGAAAGCTGCTCTCGATCTATTAGTCAATCGCGATCGCCGCTTACTCGATTATCTCCACCAACAATCATTATCACTCGATCGGATTACCGATATTCAAGCCTTTTTAGCAAGTGAAAATCAGAGTTTAATACAGGCATCCGAATTAGATCCACCCGCCTGGTTGAATGCCGATCCAGAAACGATCGATTACTTAGATAATCTCCTCAAATCCGATCTCAATCGCGAGATCGATCGAGTTGGCGAACTCCAAACTCAATTAACTAAACTAGCAGCAGAACTAGATTTTCTCGATCGTCAAATCGCCGCAGCCGCATCCCCAGAAGAATATATTCGCCTCAAAGCTCAAGAAACCACCGCTCGGGAACTGGTATCTCAACTCAAAGTAGCTAAAATCACTAGCGAACGCCGCTATCAGGAACTCGATCGAATTATTGCTAAAACCAGACAGGAATTAGCTACTTATACAGAAACTAATATTAAACTTAAAAATGACATTCATATCATCGATTCTGTCGCCAAAGTCAAAGCAACGTTAGAAATATTCAAAGTAAAATTAACGCTCAAAAAAATTAATAAACTCGAAAACGAAGTCACCGAATGTTTTCGCTATTTATTACATAAATCCGAACTAGTACAGCGCGTGACGATCGATAGTACCACCTTCACACTAACTCTCCACGATCGCGAGGGCAAATTATTACCAAAACATCGACTTTCCGCCGGTGAAAAACAACTCCTCGCGATCGCGTTGTTGTGGGGGTTAGCACGAGTATCGGGACGACAATTACCGATCGCGATCGATACACCACTAGGTAGATTAGATTCCTCCCACCGTACCAATCTGATCGAACGTTATTTTCCCGCAGCCAGTCAACAAGTTATTCTCTTATCTACAGATACCGAAGTTGCCGAAAGTGAGGTTGCCAATTTACGCGCTCAAGGTGTAATTACTCGCGAATATACGCTAGAACATAATTCGAGCGCACAACGCACTCAAGTGCGATCGGGCTATTTTTGGTAATAATATTCAAGCAGAAAATTAGAGAAGATATGGATATTAAAATAATCGATCTATTTGCTGGAATCGGCGGAATTAGACTTGGATTTGAAGCTCATGAATGCGAGTGTATCTTTTCATCAGAATGGGATGTTGATGCCCAAAAAATGTATGCAGCTAACCACGGCGATCGGCCACATGGAGACATTACTCAAATCGATCCCAATGATATTCCCAAACATGACATTTTACTTGGCGGGTTTCCCTGTCAGCCCTTTAGTATTCTCGGCAAATCTCTTGGCTTTGCCGACACACGAGGAACGCTATTTTTTAATATAGAAGAAATTCTCAGAATAAAACAGCCTTACGCATTCATGCTTGAAAATGTGAAACAACTTAAATCGCACGATAAAGGTCGTACTTTACTTATTATTAGAGAAAAGCTCGAAGCACTAGGCTACTTTGTTCACACTACAGTTTTGAATGCCTTAGATTTTGGTTTACCACAAAAAAGAGAGCGAATATTTATTGTTGGTTTTAGAGAAGATATTGATTTCAATTTTCCGGTACCAATCGGCGATCGTCAATTACTAGCACACATTTTAGAGCCAGATGACACCATAGATTCTTCGTATTTTGCTAATGAAAAAATAGTAGCTAATCGCCTAGAAAAAATAAAAAAAGCATATTCAAGACCTGCTATTTGGCATGAAAATAAGGGAGGAAATATATCTGCTTTGCCTTACTCATGTGCATTAAGAGCGGGAGCATCTTATAATTATCTGTTGGTAAACGGGGAAAGACGATTAACTTCTAGAGAAATGCTCAGGCTGCAAGGTTTTCCAGAAACATTCAAAATTGTGGTTAGCTATCAGGCGATGCGAAAACTTACAGGCAATAGTGTCGCCGTACCAGTAATTGAAGCTGTTGCAGGTAAAATGATTGAAGCGATGGAACAACGTCAGCAGAAAAAAAGGCAGGCAGAATCCAAACAGCCCACAATTTTAGAACCTATTAACGCATGACTTTGGAACAAGCAAAAGCCGCTTTGGATCGGATTATCAAAATCAGTCGAGTACACTTAAGTAGTTGGACAAAATAAATTTCCTAGTTAAGACAGAGGGTAGAGGGTAGAAGGTAGAGGGTAGGAGGGGAATACAACAATTTCCACCCATTCTTTAAATGTGTAATTGATTTCGTCCAGTTACTTATATAAGCCGATCCAGATCGCGGAAATATTACACCGCAACAGGGTTAACCAAGATATCGATTTAACCAACATCGATACATATCGCAATACGTCCAAAGTTTGGCGAGATGCGATAACTAATCGTTTCGTTGGTCGTAACTATAATTTACTCACAGACGATCTTTGGATTTAGAGCAGATCTGGATAATTGAGATCGAATAACACCGCGCTCCGAGCCGATCCAGATCGTGCTTTTGCAAATGAATGACGATCGCTTTCTAACTTGCTTCTGACTTAATTTTAACCTTAGCTGAAGCTCGTTGTAGATTACGAGGATCGAGGGCATCGCGCAAACCATCACCCAGCAGATTGAATGACAGAACAGTCAGGATAATTAATAATGCTGGCGGCCAAATTAACCAGGGTTGAAAAATCAGAATTGAGGTATTCGTTGCCACCGAAAGTAAATTACCCCACGAGGGATCTGGCGATTGAATCCCCAATCCAATTAAGCTCAATACCGACTCAGATACGATAAAACTCGGAATTGCTAGAGTTGCGGAAATAATCGTGTATGTCGCAGTCTGGGGAATCACATGCCGAATGATAATATAAAACGGTTTCGCACCCATTGCTCTGGCTGCTTGCACAAATTCCCGTTCCTTAATCGATAATACTTGACCGCGAATTACTCGTGCTAGTCCCGCCCAGCTAATAAATGACGTAATAATAATAATTAGTAAAAAGCGTTGAGAGCTGCTGACGCGATCGGGTAATACTGACGCTAGAGCTACTAATAAATACAAACTCGGTAAAGTCATCAAAACTTCCGCAATCCGCATGATGATGGCATCAATCCAGCCCCCGAAATAACCAGCAATACCGCCCAAAATTAGCCCGATCGGGAAAGATATCAACACCCCAATCAAACCGATAAACAGGCTGATTCTACCCCCATATACGAGCCGACTAAATTGATCGCGACCTTGTTCGTCAGTGCCCAATAAGTTTAATTTACCTGGGCCGTTCGTCCCAAATAAGTGCCAGTCGCAGGGAATACCACCGAAAATAACGATTTCTTGAGCATCAGCTTTGGTCTTGACGACTGGGGCTTTACCCTTAATTTTCTGGCTATTAGCCGGATCGAATTTTGGGATCAGGGGAATACTAATCGGTAATAACTTATAACTAGCACCACGCACGAACAACCCGATCGGGGATGGTTTGGTTTCGTCTACTTTGAGGAAGCGATCGCCTGTATTGATATCGGTTTGACCCTGGGTAGTCGGATAAACATGCGGTCCAATCCAGCTACCCCGCGCATCCGTCCAATGGATCGCCGTCGGTGGTAAGAGCGATCCATCTCCCTGAGAGACGTAAGGATCGTATGGAGCCACAAATTCAGCGGCGATGACGGATAGATACATCACAATCAGGGCGATTGCACCCATTCTTGCCAATCCATTTTGTTTTAATTGTTGCCACCAATTCATCTTAGGGATTAGGGGGTAGAGGGTGGAGGGTAGGCTTTAGGCTTTAGGCTTTGGGCTTTAGATGTAGGGTGGGCACTGCCCACCATCTAGATTTCAAGCAATTATAATATCTGAAAACTGCCCCAATTACAGTGTTAATGATTGAACGTTTGTTTGCAGCAGCTCTGCCAAATCCTTGAGGAAATTGGCAGCATCGGCACCGTAAATAATCCGGTGATCGGCGGTCATATTTACCTGCATCTGGCGACGAATGGCAAATGTCCCATCTTCACTAGCAACTACCATCGGCTGAGATGCCCCGACTGCCAAAATTGCGCCCGTACCTGGGGGTAGAATCGCGTCAAACCGATCGACACCCAACATACCGAGGTTGGAGATGGTAAAGGTACCAGAGCTGTATTCCTGGGGCTGCAATTGCTTGCTCCGCGCCCGATCGACTAGATCTTTCCACATCCGCGAGAGGGAGTAGAGATCGAGTTGGTCGGCATTCTGGAGAACGGGGGTAATCAAGCCACCATCAGGCATCGACACGGCGACGGCGATATTAATCGCGCTGGGGTGATTGATACCAGCATCAGAGTAGCAAGCATTGACATTAGGATGTTTGGCGAGAGTAATGGCGACTGCTTTGGCTAGCAATGCTGTCATCGTCACGCCTTTGGATTTGACTTGTTTATAGAGTGTATCGAGATGATTGGTTTCGATCGTATAGCCAACGCGGAAAGTCGGGATCGCTAAGCTCGCCACCATATTCCGATTGACGGCAGCCTGCAAGGTATTGAACGGAACCACTCGACCGGCACCAGTCGAAATGCTGGGTGTTACTGGCTGGGCAACTGCGGGTACGGTTACTGGAGTTACTGGTTGGCTTTGAATGACAGGTATTAGTGCTTTGCCCGCAGCATTGGTAATATCATCAGCGGTGATCCGACCATTGGGTCCAGTTCCGTGCAGAGTTTCCACAGCAATGCCATACTCTTTAGCCAATTTCCTCGCACGCGGCGAGACTACAGGTCGATCGCTTCTGAGGATTGTTGCTGTTGGTGTTGCTGCGGGAATCGCGATCGCAGTTGCATTGGCGGCTACGGCTGTCGCAGTTACTGGTACAGATACTGTGGCGGCAGCGGCAGGTTTACCATTAGCTTGCTGTTTGGCAGTTTCAATCTCAGCTTCGGTTTCAGCGATTAATGCGATCGCCGATCCCACCGGTGCGGATGCTCCCGCTGGGACGAGAATAGTAGCAATATAGCCACCATAAAAGGTTTCCACATCCATATCCGCCTTGTCGGATTCCACCACGACCACGAATTCACCTTTTTCGACTTTATCCCCTGGCGACTTTTGCCAGGAGACGATCTTGCCTTCAGTCATCGTGGAACTTAGAGCAGGCATGAAAACTTCGCGTATTGCCATGATGGATATTCTGGGATCGAACAGTTAGGTTGAGCTTGCAGCTTCCCATTTTAGCCTACGGGAGGGGATAGGGGATAGGGGATAGGGAATAGGGAATAGGGAATAGGGAATATCTAAGATTAGGGAATAGGGAATAGGGAATAGGTACAACAACGAGAAGGAAAAGATCGTCTGAATTTCTTATTCACCCAAGCGTAAGGGATTTAAGCCCCTGCCTAAAAACTTCGCTGTCAACCCTTCGGCAAGCTCAGGGCAAGCTGTCAACTGTTAACATCAACTATCCCCTATCCCCTATCCCCTATCCCCTAATCTTAGATATTCCCCCGAATTTCCATCACAACGCCATCGTGGAGGAGGACTTCGACATTCATTTTGGAAATCAGATTATCACCAAGCTTGACGGCAAAGTAGCCTTCGACTTGACCTTGACTGACTTCCTGTTTGAGGTCGAGGAGTTGAACTTGTTGGAGTTGTTGGAGAGCCAGGTTTTTTTGTTCGAGCAGTTCGCTTTTCTGCTGATTGACTTGGATCTGAATACTTTCAATCTGTTGGACTACTTGAGGCCCAGGTGGTTGCAGATTTTGTTTTTGAATTTCGGCGACTGCTCGTTGTCCCTGAATTTCTAATTGTTGAAGTTGACCATCGAGTTCACTAATTTGTGTTTGTAATAGTTGCTGGGTTTCGTCTTTCCAACGTTGGGTGACGACAGCTTTGATACTGACGACCCGCTTGAGCATTAATTGAGAGTCTGGTAGATCCATGATTTAGGTAATTTTGGTGACTAGTGGCGATCGGTCTAGTGGCTAGCGGCGTTACCCCATACCCTATTCCCTGTCTAGCGAGTAAACATCTCGTCAATCATACCGTGATACCGCTCCATCACAACTAGACGACGAATTTTCAGTGTCTGAGTTAGCAGTCCATTTTCGATGCTAAATGGCTCGGCGATGAGCCTGATGACGACAATCTTGTCATCGGCACGATAGCCCGGACGGTTTTTGACTTCGCGATTGAGTTCGTCCCGAAACAGACCGATAACTCGACTATTTTCCAGGATTTTAGAGTCTACTATTGGAGCTGTAGAGCAGTCTAACGCTAGGTTTTGACTGGTTGCCCATTGTTGCAGGGCTTCAAAATTCGGGACAATTATCGCACCGAGGGATTTTTGGTCTTGACCGACGAGGATGATTTGGCTGATATACTGACTCCGCAGGCAGGCATCTTCGATCGGGGTGGGTTCGATATTTTCACCGTTACTCAGGACGATCGTATCTTTAGCGCGTCCGGTAATTGTCAGATCGTGGTTGGGCGTAAGCATCCCCAAGTCACCACTATTAAACCAGCCATCAGGATCGATCGCTTTGGCGGTAGCTTCAGGATCGCGGTAATAACCCTGCATCACTTGCGGCCCACGGATTAATACTAAACCTTTTTGACCGATCGCGACATCCTGTCGAGTCTCGATATCGACGATCTTTATTTCGGTACCGGGTAATGGTTGTCCCGAAGAAAGGCGGAGATTTTGCCACGGACGACGGACGTTGGTAATCGGGGCAGTTTCGGTCAATCCGTAGCCCAGCAACACATCCACACCCACAATCTCAAAGAACAAATCTAGATGTTTGGCAAGCGAACCACCACCGATGATAATATTTTTAATCTTGCCCCCGGTCGCTTCCCGAATTTTGGCATATACGAGCTTGTCAGCGATAGCCAGAACTGGAGCTAAAATTGCCATCTGGAGCCGCGCATTCAACTTTTGACTCAAAGTAGGCTGCAAGCATTCTAAGCTCAATCCCTGGGCGATCCGCCGCGCTTCGATATATTTTTTACTCGCAGCCAGGAGTGTATCGACTAGTTTTTGCTTCTTGGCTGGTTGTTCCCGAAATTGCTTCTGTACCCCTTCATAAACCGACTCCAACAGGCGCGGCACTGCCACCAGGTACTCTGGCTGAATATCTTTTAAATCCTGCTTGAAATAGCGAATATTGGTGTATGTCTGAGTACAGCCCTGGGAGAGCAAGTAATATTCACACGATCGCTCGTAACTATGCCAAGACGGTAAAATACTCAAGACTCGATCGCCTGGTTGGGCGGGAATGACGGTACCACAAGTATTTACTTGATGTAGGAGATTTCCGTGGGAGAGCATCACACCTTTGGGATTGCCAGAAGTCCCAGAAGTATAGATGAGAGTAGCTAAATCGGTCGTTTTGAGCGCGATCGGGGTAAACTTTGTGCTTTGCCCCAAGGCGATTGTCTGGTCAAAATTGAGGAGTTCAATCGGTAGATCGAAATCTGGTTGCTCATCAGAAAGTAAAATAATTAGACCGATCGATCGCTCGACCAACTTATCACTCAATTTAGCTAAGGTTTTGAGATCTTCAATTACTAATGTTTGCGCTTGGCTGTTGTCTAAAATCGAGAGTAATTCTTCAGCATCAGCTTGAGAGCTACGAACGGCGTTAAATGCCCCTGTTAACATGATACCTTGGTCAGCAATCAGCCATCGAGGACTATTGTCAGCAAATAGAGCTACTCCCGTATGTGGCTGAATCCCCAGACTTTGTAAGCCAGCAGCAAATAATTTAATTTGAGTAGCTACATCTCGATAAGTTAGACTAATTTTCGGCTGACTATGCGGTGCATTTAAGGCAACAACTTTACCACATTTTGCGGCAACTATTTCCCAGATTTCGGGGATAGCATTAATCCGACTATAATCGATCGTTTGAATGAGATTTTGCCGCTCTCGATCGCTGATTTGATAAGGATAACTGGCTAATCTAGAAGTTGTCATCAGAACGCTCCACTTAATTTTGATAATCCCTAACCGCGCTGGAATCCAGTAGTTAGCTGTTGCTATATTTATAGATTAACTGGCGGTTGGATCGATCGGCGATCGGTTGTGACAGAAAGTAAGGTGGCTGAGATTTGTAGTTTTCCGCGCAACTCATGTAGCCCTACAATAAAGTATAAGTCTCATCTCTACATCTTTTCATGCAACAAGTCAAATCCTGTGGGTTTATGCTATTTAGCGGAAATCGCGCCGATCCTCAAAAATCTTTTCTGCTGATGAAACATCCAGATCGCTACGATCTCCCCAAAGGACACATCGAAGCTGGCGAATCCGATCTAGAATGCGCTCTCAGAGAGATGAATGAAGAAACTGGTATTCCGATTAGTACCGTTAAAATCGAGCCAGATTTTCAGTATCGATCGATCTACTATCCCAAATATGCTAGATACGATAATGAGACGATCGAGAAAACTCTAATTATTTTCTTGGGTTGGGTAGATTCCCCCACGGTGATTACCTCCACCGAACATCTCGGCTATGAATGGATCGATTGGCACCCACCGCATCAAATTCAGGCACAGACGATCGATCCGCTGCTAGCCCAAGTTCAGGCTTATTTGGGAGATTGATTTCACCACCAGAAATGATTGCTGAGTATGTAAAATATTAAAGATCGACAACTCAGCACGGCGTTGCGACAGAGTACATGCAAAAACCTGCAAGATGGGATTCTAACCGTTACTATGAGCCAGTTTTGAAATTGAAATTTTTGTGGTCTTAGAGCAAAAATCCAACGAGAGAATGCGCTTTGGTAGAGTCGAAGGCAGGTATTATCCTGCGCTCCTCTCTGTTAGAACCGTGCGCAATACTTTCATATTACACGGCTATCGGGTAAGGTTCAGGAATCGCTTCCATCCCCTCCCCTAAGAACCGGACATGAGAGTTTCCAACTCATCCGGCTCAAGCCTTACTTCAAGCAAAAATAACTTGGGTTTGTTGAATGTACCTGTTTGTGACACGCTGAGTGCAAATGCTGAAGGTTGGTCATGTCGTCTGACCCTCCTTGAACAACAGG
>JBBRVB010000023.1:0-20393 GCA_038247275.1 Chroococcales cyanobacterium | reverse complement strand
AGCCTCCCAGCGAAATCGGCGATTTTGCATCGACACAAATTCTTCAGCACCCAATCTTGTCATAACTACTACACCTTCGATCGTCTCAAGACATTTACCATCTATTTTATAATTCCCGATCGATCCTGATATCTATCGATCGGCAATAAACAGTTACCCGCTATTTATCATCCGACTAGCTCCAAGTATCAAATCGTTACCCACAATATGTACTTATACTTAATTCGTCATGGCATTGCTGAAGATCTAGCTCCAGGTGAAGACTCGATCGCCAGTGATGAGCTAAGATGCCTTACTAAAGTAGGACGCAAAAAAGTCGTACAAGTTGCCGATCGATTGCATAAATTAGACCTAAAATTCGATCTAGTTATCACTAGTCCTTTAGTTCGCGCGCGCCAAACTGCGGAGATCTTGATGGCGACAGAACTCAGTCCGAAACTGGAGGTATCTCCAGAGCTGAAACCCAGCGGAAATCTCCCCGCATGGTTGCAGGAATGGGATGCCAGTGCCAAAACTAGCGTCACCAATTTAGCTTTAGTCGGACATGAGCCGAACTTGAGTGAGTGGGCTGAATTATTAATATTTGGTAAAGTTCGCCACCAGTTAATTCTTAAAAAGGGCGGCATTATCGGTTTGAAATTTGCTGAAAATCGGATCGCAATTGGTACAGCACAACTTTGGTGTTTAATTTCACCGAAATTGCTAATTAATTATTAATTATTTGCCACTTGGTAATAACTAAAAAATCGGTTGGGAGTAATATATTTTACTCCCAACCGATTTAACTGGTAATTAAGTTAGCGATGATTAGAAGAGGAAAGTTGTTCTCACAACACCAATTAACGCATTATTTCCACTACTTTGGTCAGGATTCGTAACATAGATCAAACCAGGAGTAATCGAGATATTATCACTGAGTTTGTACTTGTAGAAACCCTCAAAGTGTAATGGAATACTACCAACACCACCAACATAAGGTTCTGCACCGATAAATAAACCAGCGAGGCTACCTTTGCCATCAACATCAGGGAACGACACCCCAGCACCATAGCTCCAAATATTGTCAGTTGTACCGCCTCTGTTGGCATTGGTGGTCATTGCAAAACCATTAAAAGCTAGTTTATCACTGGCTTTATAAGCAAACGCTGCACCGAAGGAATTAGCATTAGTGCGAAGAATGCCAGTTCCAGCATTAGCTAGAGGAGTACCAATGGTGACTCCAGCACCACCAAATAAATCTACACCAGAGTGAGAGCTATTAACGTAGGTTAGACCTGCATCTAATTGAGGACTGAGTTTGAAGTTAAGTTGAGCCAACAGAGAATTATCTGTACCAAATATGCCCTGACCAGTAGTTGGGTTGTTAGCATTAAATGCAAAGTAACCGACTGATACAGAGGTCAGTCCAGTATCAGCAATGGGGATATTCGTACCGACTCCGCTACCACCACCGATTTTGTAGATGGGGCTGGACTCTGCAAAAGAACCAATCGCGCCACTAGCTCCTGTAAAATCATCAAAATTAGAGCCGTAGGTAGGAGCATAATCTGCTTGGAGACCATTAAAGGCTGCTACATAGACATTAGTATTGGCGACTGGGAACTGATAAGCCAACCAGTCAACACCAATACTATTGCTTCCACCAGTTTCAATTACTTGACGACCTGTCGTAGTTGGGTTTGTGGTATTACCAAGAAGGTTAGGTTGGTTCCCAGTAGCTAGACGTGTCCAGAGGATATCTTTACCAGTGAAGCTAGTTTGGAATAATAACCGAACGCGATCGCCCAAGATCACATTACTACCATCGCCACCACTTAAAAGACCTGTGACGTTAAAGACCGCTTCACCTTTGAGTTTGGTGGTAGTCGAGAACTGATTTGCTTCCAGTCGAGCGACTTTTTTATCGGTGTTGACGAGGCGACCGTCAATTTCACTCAGTTGAGCGCGATACTCTTGAGTCAGTCTTTTGAGGACTTCGAGATCTTCACGAGTGACACCGCTAGGCTGTTGAGCCAGCATCGGTTCTACTTTGTTTAGACAAGTATTCAGACCCCGGGCAAACTCGATTTGAGTGACGGGTTTGTTGTTGAGATTGGCATTGCAATCATATTTGGTCGCAAGACCTTGCAGGGCGGTATATTGCCATTGACCGGGTTTGACGATATCGGTCGCAACCTCATCGGTAGTATCTGCTTCTAGCTGATTAGCAAGAGCGGTTTCGCCAGCGGCTACTCTGACAGGCTTGGTGCCACTAACTTTGTTTAAGATTAAGCTACTAACGTTGCTAGCAACTGGAGCAATAACGCTCTTAGTGGTTGGTGCGGCCATTGCCCTAGTGGACAACAACATGGCGAACCCGAGTGCTACAGGGCTAATTAGTACAGATTTCCAAAATGCTGATGACATTTGGGTGGTGCTCCTCACGGGTAAGTTTAGGGTGTTCAAATTGACAGGGACAATCGACGATTACCATTCTCGAAGGCTGTGCCAGCGATCTGGAATCTTTGTCGATCGAACACGATTCGCAATGTATCTTAGTCTCATGCCAGATTCAATACTGATAATCACGATACAGATTGACTGCTCTTATCGGTCGTCAAGATGACTTTTATTATAAGACGCAACCATTGTGTTCAAATCAGCTTTATTTGGTTTTGACTGAAAATTAAGTATCCATCTTTCATAAATAGTGACGATCTATACACGCAGTCGTCAGACTGTGTGCTGGTTATGAAACAAAGCACAACTAGATCGAACATTGATACTAGTAGTCGATCGCTAGCTATCTATACTCACAAGATACCCCGCAGCAGATCGAAACTAACGTTAACTGTTGCGTAATTACTTGAAGAGTGGGCAGTTCGAGGCGGGAAAAACTGACAGATCGAAGCAATAGTAGTGATTTGGGCGATCGAATGGGCATTCTAAATTCATAGCCAGTTTAGGTATGGATTGAGAAAGTCAGTGATGAATCAGCAACTGCAACAGATCCGCGAGTCAGATCTCGCTGGATGTATGACAACCAGCAAACTCGATCGGACTGGCATGACCATTACAAAAGGTAAAGTAGCTGCTGGTGTCCAGGGACAGCAATTTGCCGCAGCACTCAGAGCCAAACATGATGGTTCGCGCCCGATCGTTGAGGATGTGATTTTTGCCACTGTCGAACTGCGCGATCTAAATCTGGGCAAATGGTTGGATATCTCGCACTACAGCGATTCAGATCGCCATAAGCCTTATTACTCGACTAAAATTACCAATCGATCGACTCAAAGAATTCGGATCGATCGATTTGGGACTTATATTCAAAAGGGCAAAACTTTAGTCCTGCATTCGCTCACTGGCGGTTTTTTGAGTACTCAACAGTTTCAATCATGGTATGAGTTGGGCGCAGGTGAGTGGCTAGAACCCGGACAAGTTGTCACCAACCCCAATAATCATAGTAATTTAGGTGCTTATTGGGTTTACTCTGGCACTACGGCAAGTGGTCAAAAGTTTGTCGCAGGTGCGGCTTGGAATGGTAGACCGTGGTGGCAACTGTTTTAGGGTAATGGGTAATGGGTAGTGGGTAATGGGTAATGGGTAGTGGGTAATGGGTAGTGGGTAATGGGTAGTGGGTAATGGGTAATGGGTAATGGGTAATGGGTAATGGGTAAGATTATTTAGTTAGTATTTGTTGGCAGATGGCAGAAATTACTATTCAGAAGAGGAGTGAAGATTTTGCAGTTAGGGTAATTAAAGCTTATTCAGTTTTGTCAAAACGACGAGCTGATAATAATGAGGCAGGTAGCTGAAGGGGTGACAAGCACCCCTGAAACGTCTTCACCTAATGGATTAGCTCCGACGGCGTGACGACGGAAGCGAAGCGAGATCGAGACTACTTTTGTAGTAAGCAAAGGATGAGATAATAATAAAAAAGTATGCTCTAAAAGTAAGAGCATAAAAGTAAAAATGTATCCTGAATTATATCAAAAGTGGTTCAAATTAGCACTGAATCCAACTGAGCTAGTACTGATAGAAATCTTAATGAAGATAGTAGGATTATTATCAAAAGCCACATTGGGACATTTAGCGAATAATTTACCACTACCAATTTTAGCGGCGAGTAGACTCAAAACATTGCAGAGATTCTTGAACAGTGCCAGATTTTGCAAGGAGAAGATCTGGTGGGGGATCTGGATGGAATTAATGATGGGTTATTGGAAGAAAAAAGAACCAATAATTTTAGCAATCGATAGAACGAGCTGGCGAAAGTATAATTTATTGGTAGTAAGCTGGATAATTAAGGGTAGAGCAATACCAATTAATTGAGCTAGGCGGGTCCCCCGCCCAGCGCAGTTATTAGATAAATTAGGTTCGAGCAACTTGGATGACCAACAATCAGTAATTTATCCAATCACCTGCTTATTACCAGACTATTCATTTGTCCTACTAGGAGATCGGGAATTCTGTAGCAAACATTTAGCAACTTGGCTACTAGAGGTGGGTTGGGGCTACTGTTTGCGATTGAAGAAGACTACGTATGTTCGGCTAGAAAATGATGATTTGGTCACATTGAACCAACTAGCTTCTCATCCTGGTGTTAGCATCTTTTTGCAGGGAATTAATATTTCAACTACTTTTCATAAATTCCCATTTAATTTAGCCGTTCATTATCCTAAAGAACATCATGGTATGCCAATCGATGAAGGTTGGTTTCTTCTGACGACATTTTCAGACTTAAATACTGCCGTTCAAACTTATGCGACTAGATTTCAGTTGGAGGAGATGTTCCGTGATTTTAAATTATACGGTTTTAATCTTGAACAGACTCAGCTTAATGGTTCTAGATTTGATTCTTGGTTCTTACTACTAACCTTAGTTGATAGTGTGATAGCATTTACTGGAATTTGCACTCCTGAAACCGACCAGAAATATTTAGTCAGAACTGACAATACAAAACGTCGATCTGCTAGAAATTCGATTATTACTGTTGGCAAAGCCGCACTCTTTTGTAAGTTTGATTGGGGATTTATTGCTCCATTAATTTCTCAGTATATCAGGATAAATCACCATAAAATTGACTGTTATGTTCGTGGTCTAAATTTCTACGATCGATATCTAGCTAGGAGTTAAGGGATGCTTGTCACCCCTTCAGGGCAGGTAGAGTATTAGGTAAACAATTCCTTAGAAGCGGTACATCAATTGGTGCTAACTGCGCTGAGGCTATTTATGCTCAATCTAAAAATGATTTTATTTCTAAATACTCAATCGCTCTCAAAGAAGCCTCAGAAACTAAGTACTGGATTAATGTCATGATTAAATCCGAATTAGTTTCCGAACACGAATTCTCACTCATCTACGAAGAAATAGAAAGAATAATCAAGATTTTAACCGCCATCATCAAACGCCTCAAATCTTAAGCCATTACCCATTACCCATTACCCATTACCCTCTCTATCCATCACCCTCTCTAATAATTTTGCCATAATCTAACTTCAGTACTCGATCGGCTAGATGGAAGTAGCGATCGTCGTGACTGATGACTAAGATAGATTTACCGCGCTGTTTTAGCTCGGGGAGAAGTTGTTGATAAAATATTTCCCTAAAGAATGGATCTTGATCGGCTGCCCATTCATCGAATAAATAAATGGGGCGATCTTCTAGGTAAGCGGTGAGGAGGGCTAGACGTTTGCGTTGACCTTGGGAGAGGGCTGTGGTGGAGAGTTTGCCATCTTCGATCGCGACTTTATGGGTAAGTTGGAGTTTTTCTAGATACATGTTTGCTTGAGCATCTTCGTCGGCTAGCCGCAATCCGACAAAGCGATCGAATAGATAAAAGTCCGCAAATACTGTCGAAAATAACTGGCGATACAACTCCCGATTGCGATCGTCGATAATCTTACCATCGAGCCGAATTTCCCCACTGTCTGGCACATATAAACCAGTGATGAGCTTGGCTAATGTGGATTTGCCGCTGCCATTACCACCCACGATAAATACTAGTTCGCCAGGAGCAAGTGTGAGATCGATCGGCCCTAATGTAAAAGTATTTTCCTCGCCAGCAAGCTGGTAACTGTGGGTAGCTCCAGCGATTTCAATTCGATCGAATTGATAGGGATTGGTAGTCGTGCGGGCGACGGTTTCCGCTCGGCTTGCCAGGGATAGTCCCAAGGTATCGATTTTGCGTAAGGCGACACCTGCTTGACCTAAAGCGGGCAAGATTGATAAAGTAGTCCCGATCGGGCGCATCAGATAGGAAATAGTCAGCACATAGCCCGAAATTAGTTCGGCGGAGACTGGTTGAATTTGGGGTAAGCCGTAGACTAGTAATCCCAAGAGTACAAAGAAAGATAATTCACCAATTCCCGCTGACAATGCGATCGCGCGTTGGGAGCCAATTCGATATTCGCGCAGCGTTGCGGCGGTGGTTTGCAAATCCTCCTCTAAAAAATCTTCTCGCCGTTGGGAGTGGAGTTTGAGTTCTTTGATCCCGTTAGTAATCGCCTGAAAGTGCTGCATCAGGGCATCATTTTCTTCGCGCGCAGCGGTAAACATCCGAATCGCTTGGTTGATGAGCAGTTGCACCAGACTAATCGATAGTGCCATAAATACCAGCGTCCCGACCAATACCCCGATCGATAGCCAGCCAAGATACACCAGCGATGCAATCACGATCGCGGCATTTACGCACAGCGTCGGAATACTGAAGACACCACTCGAAATTGATTGAATATCTTCAGTCAACGTCGCCAGTAGCCGACTGCTACCGAGTTCTTCAAGATGTCGCAATGGAGATGCCAAAATCCAACCACTAATCCGCAACCGCAATTTATAGATCGCATCTTGCGCCAACTGTGCCAACAAAAACTGGGAGACTAAGTTGGTAATCAACGTAGCCACAACCAGCCCTAAAAAGCCCCACAACAGCTCTGGCGGTGCTTGGGGGTGCTGGGGGGTGATTCGACCGATCGAGTGGTTGATCAGCGCGATCGAGGCAGCACTACCGATCCCACTAATCGATCCGGTAATCGCCGCCGCGAGGACGCTTAACCATGATGCTTTGAGTAGAAACTCGATTAAATTCATGTAAGTTCAGTTGACAGTGAGGAGTAGAGGGTAGAGGGTAGAGGGTAATGGGTAATGGGTAATGGGTAGGATGAACACATCTGGTTGCAACGGTTTTAAGTAATATTGTCAGATAAATATTTGTGTTTAGCTACTTACAAAACAGCAACAACCCCCAGGATTGCTGAGGGTTGTTGCTAGGAATTTCAAATACGTCAACAATGAACGGCGATTAGGACATCTCTTGGATAATGTAATCAAAATAGGGCGCGGCGGCGGCGGCATCTTCATCGCTGAGGCGACTTAAAGAGGCTTGTTTGAGTGCCACGATCGAATCAGCCATCCCAGCTACAGGAACGCCGAGAGAATTGTACATATCCCGCACGCCAATTAGTCCGATTTCTTCGATCGGTCCTTTATCACCAGCGAGGATGCCATAGGTGACTAAGCGGAGGTACCAACCGTAGTCTCTGAGACACTGAGAGCGTTGTTTTTGTCCCGCAGCATTACCACCAGGTGCGATGTAGTCGGGGTGCATTTTCCACAACTGTTTGCTAGCTTGCTCGACGATTTTCTTTTCGCCTTCTGCTAGAGTGGTGACGATCCGAATCCGCTGTTCGCCAGTTTGCAGAAATGCCTGAATATTTTTGAGTTCTCCAGCACTAGGGTAGCGGAGATCGTCATCGGCTTTTAAAATAACTTGACTAACAACACTCATATTAATTGCGATCGATTATTTTGATATCTATTATAAGAATAGTTTAACTACTGTCGGTGCGACAAGCATACAGATTGAGGAAGAGATCCCAGATCTTTGGCAAATCTTTAGAATTGAGATGGGAGATGGTAGAGAATCTAAACCCATTACCCATTACCCATTACCCATTACCTATTACCTACCGACAACCCAAACTATCCCTAGTCGCGACTCCCGTCACCGGATTGATCCCATCGGCACGTTCGCATAGTAGTTTCGCTTGTGCTCGATCGATCAACGCATCAGTAAAGTCAGCTCCAGTAATCTTGGCTCCATAGAATCGCGATCGAGTTAGGGTGGCTTCAGTTAAAATAGCATTGGTCAGATCGGCTTCATCGAAGGTGGCTCGATCGGCTAATGCGCCAGTCAGATTGGCTCCTGATAGATTAGTCTTGAGCATCACCGCCATCGTCAACATGGCATTTGTCAAGTTAGCGTTACTCAAATTTACGCCACGCAGTTCCGAAGATACAAATACGCCCCCAGTCAGATCTTGTCCCGCAAAGTCGCGATCGGTGAGATTAATCCGACTATAATTGGTCTGAGTACCGATCGCGAAGGTAAGATCGTTGAAACCCAATGATAGCCACATCAGCGCGACGACGAGCAACCGACTCAGCCAGGTTTTAGAAAGTGCCGTTATCGATTTAGCAAGCGGTGATATCTTCAAATTTAACACTGGTATTTATCTATATTATTGATTAACTTCTTTGAGTGAATTCTAACTAAAAGTTAGCTGAGATCTAGCGAACGATAACCATTACCCATTACCCATTTATCCCCTATCCCCTAAATGATTATTGAATCGATCGAGATCGAGATGGACATCACCGCCGCACGAGGGGAACTAAATAAGGCGATCGAAACCAAGCTTCAAGAGTGGGGCGAACCCCTGCGGTGGGCGATTACCACAGTCGATCGCCAGACAAATATCGCCCAAATCGAAGCAATTGTGATTAGAGATTAGGTGTTGGAGTTTGAATTGAGACACTTCCGATCTTACCTAAAACCTAAAACCCAAAACCTAAAACCTAAAGCCTAACTCCCCAAAATAGCACTCAGAGCCGGCTGAAGCGTAAAGTATTGAAAATCAAAACCTTGGGCTAGAGTATGAGTAGGGACTACTTGCTGTCCTTGCAATACCACGATCGCGCCTTCACCAAGTATGGCTTCGAGGGCAAAATTGGGGACGGGGAGCCAAGAGGGACGATTCATGACAGTGCCTAGAGTTTGGGCAAAGCCGTCCATCGTGACGGGATTGGGGGCGGTAGCATTGTAGACACCTTGCATTTGCGGATTAACGATCGACTCAATTATCAGCTTGACGACATCATCGCGATGCACCCAGGAAAACCACTGCTTGCCACTACCGATCGGACCACCCACAAAGGCACTAAAAGGTGCTAGCATCTTGCCCAGTGCGCCACCATTTTCACCTAAGACGATCCCCAGGCGGAGGATCACCAACCGAGTACCATTAGTTGTGACTGCTTGCGCGGCAGTTTCCCAGGCAGTGCAGACTTCAGCCAAAAAATCCGTTCCCGCCGGACTATTTTCATCAAATTTACTGGTTTCGCTGGTGCCATAGTAGCCGATCGCGGAGGCATTGATCAGAACGGTTGGTTTAACGCTAGCTAGAGAGATCGCTTCGACGATTTTTTGGGTACCTACTTGGCGACTTTCGAGGATCTTCCGCTTTTGAGCTGGTGTCCAGCGTTTTTCGGCGATGGGTTCTCCAGCCAAATTCACCACAGCATCACAGCCAGAGATCGCTGCTTGCCACTCGCCCGATCTGAGGGGATTGTAACCAACTACCTGCGCTTGTCCGAAGCGATTGCCTGCCTGTTGGGGACTCCGTGTAAAAATGACTACTTCGTGTCCTTGTGCTTGGAGTTGTTCGACTAGCCGACTGCCCACAAATCCAGTAGCTCCCGCGATCGCAATCTTCATATCGTACTTACATTGATACTTACTCCCTTAGATTTTCGCACTTATATCTGAGATTTTCTACCGCACCTGACAAGCTGAGATCCCATTTCCTTGGGATGCTTTAAAGCCGCGCAACACTGCATTGGCACGCTGCTTGGGCGTACCGTGGTGTTGACGGTTATTAAATTCATAATCCCCCACTTCATAGGCAATCTGTGCGATTTGCTCGATGTCCTGGAGATCGAAGGTTACATTGGGCATTGCACCCATATAAAAACCTGCCAGACAATCAGCTTGAAGCTCGACTGCGGTAATATTTCTAGGTAGAAATCCACCGACTGTCTGGGCAGCATGAGCATATTCATGAGCGAGGATATAAGCTAGTGCTGCATCCCCATATCGATACGCCATCTGAATATGTTGGGTCGTGATATAAATCGTATTGTTGCGAGTGCAATACAGGGTTCCCGTTATTCGTCCGCATGGGCTGGATGCACCATTGGCGACATTCCATCGGACTTTTGGCCTCGATCGAGTTGCATCTACTTGACGCAATCCCCGATAAATAGCGTTTACAACTTTTTCTGGCCCGAGTTGGCTTGCCTGAAGCGGAATACTACTGGCAAGTGTCGTAATCAAGGCAATACTGACGCGAGTGAGGAATTTCCCCAGATTCATACGAGTAGTGGGTAGTGGGTAGTGGGTAGTGGGTAGTGGGTAAGTGGATAATGGGTAATGATATAGGTAGTGGGTAATGGGTAATGGGTAATGGGTAATGGGTAATGGTGATAAAGATCGTCACTCAAACTTTCCTTTCTAAAACCTAAAGCCTAAAACCTAAAGCCTAAAACCTAAAACCTAAAACCTAAACCCTACTTCTAAGAATAAATTCGGCGATCGCGAGATCTACTGGAGTGGTGATTTTGAGGTTGGTTTCTTCGCCGGGGACGATGGTGACAGGGATACCGCATTTTTCAAATAAGGCGGCATCATCAGTCACTTCCCAGCTAAGAGCGCGTCCTTTGTCGTGACAGGCTTTGAGAAGTTCGACTTCAAAACCTTGGGGGGTTTGAGCCGCCCAGAGGTTAGCTCTGTCGGGTGTATCGACAACGATCCCGGTATTATCTACAACTTTGATTGTGTCTTTTACCGAAATAGCCGCAATTAGTCCCGGACAAGTTGCGAGGATTTTAGCACAGCGATCGAATAAATCTGGTGTCGCCAAACACCTGGCTCCATCATGAATTAATACGCGCTCTGCGCCAGTTGGCAACCCTTGCAACCCGTTGTAGACAGACTCTTGACGCGTGCTACCACCCTGGATGAATTGGACGGGCTTAGATAGCGATATGTTGCCGAGGAGTCGATCGAGATCGGCTCGATCTTCTGGTTGACCGATAATGCCGATCCAACTAATCGATTTAGCACTTTCGGCAGCTATCAGTGTCCAAGCTAGTAATGGTCGATCGAGTAGGGTTATCAGGAGTTTGTTGCGTTGGCGTAGCCCTCGCGTAGCGAACTCGCTCCCCATCCGTTTGCCCATCCCCGCCGCCGGAATTAATAAATGCATGATGATAATTAATAGTTAATAATTAATTATTAATTATTAAGGGTCGATCTTTTTTTTAGTAAAGGGGGTTTTGGGCAGTCCTGACTCGATTTTAGGTGAAAAACTGGGGGTAGCTGTTGGCACAGGTTGCTCAAAATATGTGTAGGCAATTTTAGACATCTTTCGGACTAATTCCGGGCCGGAAGGGTCGTTGTAGGGGCGTTTGACCAGGACTGCGGCGAAGTATTTTTTGCCGGTTGGGGATTCGATCGAGCCGACATCAGCAATGAGTGAGCCGATGTCGCCAGTTTTGTGAGCAATTTTTGCGCCGGTGCCCAATCCTTGCGGGAGCATGGTATTTCGGGTGGTGCGGCTCATCATACTTAATGCTTGGCTGCGGGAGGCATCTGAGAGGATTTTACCGCGATCGATCGCCATCATCAATCGGGCGAGTTCGCGGGCGGTAGTTACATTTGTGCCTTCGAGATCGGGGAGCGGGCGATTGATGGTGGTAATGTCGAGTCCCCAATTCCGAAAGCGTTGATTGAGAGCGGATTTGCCCCCTAAGCGCGAGATCAGCAAGTTGGTGGCGGTATTATCGCTGATGGCGATCATTTTGGTAGCGGCTACCAGGATACTCACTTGAGTACCGGGTTTTTGGGCTTGAAGATCGCCAGCACCGCCCGCAATCGATTTTTTGTCGATCGTCAGTTTTTCTTCGAGTTGTATTTTCTGGGCATCGATGTCCTGAAATAGGGCGATCAAAATCGGTAATTTAATCGTACTGGCAGCCGGTAACACGCGATCGGCTCCCCATTCACTATGTTCGCCCCGATCGATATTAATAAACAAGTAGCTGGCATCTAGTTTGGTGCTTTTCTGATTTAGCACCTGGAGCCGATTCTGGAGTGTGGTGCTGGCTGTCGTAGCCGCCAGCAAACCGATTTGGTGGGGCGGCGGAATCGGGATCGGTGGTTCGATTTTAATAGCCAGCGGTTTGGGTGGATTGACGATCGAGATTGCCGTCCCAGCGATCGTACTGGCACCAAATCCACAGATAACCAACCGCACCAACTTAATCGACAGTGAAACAGGTGCATCGGTCTGCTTAACTTGCTGCTGGCTCGATTTTTTGCGCTGGGACTGAGGTTGAGATTTTCGATCGCCACTACTATTAGAAGCCATCGGATCTACCCTCCCAAGTCCCGCGATCTGTTTGCTGCTGCCATCACCGCTTCGATTAGTGCCGATCGAAACCCAGCTTGCTCTAATTTAGCGACTCCCGCAATAGTCGTACCGCCCGGACTCGTCACCCGATCTTTTAATTGGGCAGGATGGAGCTGTGATTCATTTAAGAGCTGTGCGGTGCCTAAAACTGTCTGTAACGCGAGTTTGTTGGCAATTTCACGGGGGAGACCAGCGGCAACACCACCATCTGCTAGAGCCTCGATCGCGATGGCGACATAAGCTGGCCCCGAACCGGATAATCCAGTGACGGCATCCATCAGCGATTCTGAGACGGTAACGACTTCGCCGACTGCTTGAAAAATTTGGGTAGCTAGATCCAATTGCTCGGCACTCACCCGCGATCCAGCAGCAATCGCGGTAATGCCCATGCCTACGGTTGCAGGTGTATTGGGCATGGCGCGGACTACGGCGCGATCGGGGAATGCCATTTCTAGCTGAATGATACTGACTCCTGCCAGGATCGAAATTACTAATTCGGGAGCAGGTGCAGACAACTTACTGACAACCAGACCAAAAATCTGGGGCTTGATTGCTAGCAATAACAGGGGAGCCACTGCTGCCAAGTTGTTGTCTTCAGTAACCTGGACTCCATATTGTTGCTGGACCGATTCCCGTTGTAGGCGGGTGGGTTCAGCGATCAGAATCTCGCTCCTGTGGTAGATCCCGCGATCGAGTAACCGAGACACGATCGCACAACCCATGACCCCGCCACCGATGATACCTAATTTGATGGACATAAATTACTTTTTAAGCGATCGAACAACTCAGTACCGATCGCCGTTGCCATCAAGATTGGGTTACCTATTTACTGAGCTGCGGTGAATGGTTCGCTACCCCAATTGGACTGCTGACTAGTCCGATTGCTGCGTACCGTTGCGGTTGCTTGGCGGTCGCTTGCGTCATTGGTCACAGTTGCTGGAGTGCTAACTTGGACGCAATTAGGGGTAAACAAGAAGATATTATCACCAATTCGCTCATAGTGACCATCAATTGCATAAGTACCACCAGCTACAAAGTCTACCGACCTTTGCGCTTCTTCTTGACGGATCAACGTCATATTGAGGATCACCGACTTTCTCTGTCTGAGTGCGTCAATTACTTGGGGCATCTCTTCAAATGAACGGGGTTCGATCAAGATCATTTCGGATACGCCGTGGACGATTCCCGGCATCCCCACCACGTTATTAATTTTGCTAGCACTTCGTTCGCTAGTCCGCCGGAAGCCACGGGATTCGGTTGGTTCGGCTGGTGGAGTCAACGGGGGTTCTGGTTGTTGATACTCGCTCCGATACGCTTCGCTATCTGTTTCGTCGTAGTCGCTGTATTCTTCTTCGTTCAAACCCATGAAATCTTTGAATTTGTTGATAACGTTCACTTTAACGACTCCTGCGCCCTGTTGTTGTGGTACGAATGCTTTGTGACTGTGAAATGTTGCTCGAAACCTGTGCCCGAACTGGCTAGTTGAAAGTAGCAAGCCCAGCAACCGTTGACATCACCGCTTTAGTTGGCGGAGCATTTTCCACCACGGGCAGCATCGGTTGTTCTCTAAGCAATATTACTTAAACTATGGTACGCGTGTAAAGCTACTGTTTTCAGCGGTTACCCTTTGAAAATACACCATTGTTGCCAATCTATCGAGCATAATATCATAAAATTACAAGTATTCCACAAGTCTTTTCAGAATACCTGTAGTCAATAGCGATGTTTTTTTTGATATTTACTCAGCAATTATGCGTAGAAGCTATTTGGGGGATTATCCGCTAGATCGTCTAGTTGTCTTGACGATGCCGATCCGTGTGAGGTGATGGAACATACCGAGTTGCACAAATCGGCATTAACTTCATCCAGATACTTAGATCGCGATTGCGCTCAGGCGCAGGCTTCGCCAACGATTAGACTTTGAGACGATCGCCAAACAAGACACTACCCAAGCGAACGATCGTCGAGCCAGCGGCGATGGCTGATAAATAATCACCAGACATCCCCATGGACAGTTCGGATTCCAGCTTAGATCCTGATTGCTGAGTGATTTGATGGCTCAGATCGCGTGCGCTTTCAAACAATGCTTGAGTTTGGGCGGTGGTTAAACCCAGGGGTGGAATAGCCATCAAGCCACAGATTTTGAGGTGTTGACACTCCCAAATCTGTGGTAAGTCGGTCAATAATTCGGCGGTCGTCCAGCCAAATTTGTCGGGATCGGGTAATATTTTAATTTGAAGACAAATCTCGATCCTTTTGTCTAACTCGCCACAGACTCGATCGAGTTGTTGTAATAACTTGAGACTATCCACTGAATGAATCCAGTCGAACATTTCTACAGCTTTGCGGACTTTATTTCCCTGCAAGTGTCCGATCAGATGCCAATATAGATCTGGTAAATCTGCTAGTTCTTGTTGTTTGGCTTGTGCTTCCTGAATCCGACTCTCACCAAAATCCCTCACCCCGACGGCATAAGCTTCTCGCATCTGAGCTACAGGTACTTGCTTGGTGACTGCCATCAATTTGACTGAAGCTGGCAAATCCCGGCGAATAGTTTCGATATTATGTGCGATCGTCATTTAGAGGGTAAGGGGTAATGGGTAAGGGGTAATAGGTAATGGGTAATGGGGATAATATTGTTACTTCCTAAAGCCTAAAGCCTAAATTCTAAATTCTAAAACCTAAAGTCGCTCAGTGAGCGATAGCCGTTGGCACACTGAAAACCTAAAACCTAACTCCTATCCTGGGAAATTTTGCTGCATCATTGCTTGTAAATGTTGATATTCCAAAATTTGGCCGTTGCGTCTGAGTACACGAATGCGAGTATCGATAGTTAGTCGGGCATCAGCGCGAGTCACTGGCTGAAAAGATATGCCGTTAGCACCACTTGTAACTAGAAAAAAAACTCGCTGTGCGTAAAGTGTGGTAAATAATTCTTGGTTTTCCTCAACGATACAGATGCGATAGAGCAAGCCAAAGGTAGGGTGGTTGAGGTAGTTTTCGGAAGTCATTGATTAGATATTAGGCGTTAGGTATTAGGTATTAGGCGTTAGGTATTAGGCGTTAGGGAATGGCTAAAGCTATCAAGCCCAAAGCCTAAAGCGATCGAGCCTAAAGCCTCATCCCTAAAGCGGCAATTTGAGCAGCAGCTTTCTGGAGCGATTCTTCCCACTCTCTTTGAGGATGACTGTCGGCTACGATTCCCGCGCCAACTTGTCCCCAGACTGTGCCTTCATGATACAGCAATGTCCGAATCAAAATATTGAGATCTAGATAACCACGTCGGTCGAGATAGCCGCAGGAACCATAGAATAGATTGCGGGGGAGGGGTTCGAGTTCGGCGATAATTTCCATGCATCTGACTTTCGGACATCCAGTAATTGTACCGCCTGGAAACATGGCGCGAATCAGATCGATCGAGTCAAACTGCGGATCTAATTCACCAGTGACATTACTAACTAAATGCATCACATGACTATACCGCTCGATCGATAGTAATTCATCGACATTGACACTTCCCCACTGACAGACACGTCCCAGATCGTTACGTTCGAGATCGACTAACATAATGTGCTCGGCAATCTCTTTGTCATTAGCCAAGAGTTCCGCTGCTAATTGTAAGTCTTGAGCTGGACTTTGACCGCGTTTTCTAGTTCCCGCGATCGGGCGAGTAACAGCTTGGTATTGTTGCAATTGCACTAGTCGTTCGGGCGAGCAACTTATCATCGATCCCCAGGGGGTTTGCCAATAGCTGGCAAATGGCGAAGGGTTGATTTGTTGCAATCTCTGATAGATTTGCCAACTGTCGAGATCGGTTTGGGTACTAAATCGTAAGGATAAATTAGTTTGAAAGATATCTCCAGCTTGAATATATTGCTGCGCTTGAAGAATTGACTGTTGGTACTCGGCTGCTGATGTGAAAAAGTGTAGCTCTTTGAGATTGTTTAAATCTACAGGAATTGATAACGGTTGGATGAAGATTGGTGCAGAATCGATCGGTACTCGTTCTAATCTTTGGGCTAACTTAGCTAATTCTACAGCGGTAGGAGCAGCTAAATATAATACTTGTTCCCAGTGATCTAAAATTGCAAAGGAATAAGGTGCATACCAATAAGCGATCGGAAATGGCAAGGGATCTGGCTGTCGATCTGGCAATCTTTCGATTTCCCATGCTAGCTCGTAGCCCAACCACCCCAACCAGCCCCCAGTAAAAGGTAGGTGCGCTGGTAAATCTATTGATTCTTGACGATCTACACCTGCTAATAAGCCTCGCAAACAGTCTAAAATTTGCCCGACGGCTGGGGTGAAAATTTGCAATCGATCGTCAACAATCGCTGGTGAGCCTGCACAAATCGAGTATCTTGTCAATATCGATATAGGCGAATTATTAACTGGACTTTCTAATAAAGTCGCAATCGGCTCGTGTCTGAATAATCGATCGAATATTTCTGAGCCAGTTCGATTTTCGAGCGGAATGGTGCGGTACAAGAGTAATGGGTAATGGGTAATGGGTAATGGGTAATGGGTAATGGGTAATGGGTAATGGGTGTTTCTCATTCCCTCTACTTTCTACTATCTACCATCTACCATCTACTATCTTTCCCTAAAGCCTAATTCACACAAATTGACCGCCGATGATAAATCTAGCAGTCCATAAGATGCCCAAAGCGGCAAGTGCTAAAAAGTCAGTTGTTTTTAACTTTAATTGATGCCATTCTACCTTGTGGGTATTGGGAGTAGTGAAGCCACGAACTTGCATCGCGATCGCGATTTGTTCGGAGCGATTGAGGAGATTTTCCAAGAGTTTTTCGGAGACAGTCAGCCAGACTTTGGCACTATTTTTGAGTCCCAATTTTTGCCAATCGATCGCGCGGGTATAGATCGATCGAACTAAATTTTGGATTTCTTCTAGTACTAAGGGAATAAATCGCAAAGCCAGCGTCAGCGTGAGGGCGATTTCGGTAACGGGGACATGATAACGGCGCAGCGGTGCCATCAAATTGTCTAATCCCGTTGTCACTTCTTCGGGCGAGGTGGTAAGTAGATAGACTGTGGTGCTATAGAGCGAGGTAAAGATCAGGCTACTAGCATAGATCGCATTATCGAGCGATTTTCTGGTGATTTTGAGCTGAATCATCCCAGCATCGAGTTTGAACAATACATATTGATAGGGTTGCGCGATTTCTACGCCCGGATCTGGCGGGGAGCGGAGTTGCTGCGTGACATTGATGCTATCTGGAGCGAAGATCCCCACGATAAAAATTGCCCCACCGAATAGTAACAGCCAACCCATCTGCTGTTTGAGCGCGCGCCAGGGAATGCCAGCCAGGATACTAATAATGACCAGTAGTGCGACTAAACTCAGTTTCCAACTCGCACTAGCGAGGATCGGAGCTAACAAAAAGCTCAACAACCAGCCGAGTTTAACTCTGGGATCGAGTCGATGCAGGCAGGTAACAGGCTGTTCTAAATATAATCCAATCGGCAGGGAGCGGAGTAAATCCATCGACTAGGGGTTAGGGGTTAGGGGTTAGGGGCTAGGGGTAGTAGGGAATAGGAGCATAAAGTATTAGTTGTAGGGTGGGCAGTGCCCACCACATACTATTTAGTCGTAGTAAATAGATTTACGATCGACTAAGTAGGTAGGCACAATTATTTATAAGACAGACTATTCTATCTGAAACTCAGATGGTGGGCAGTGCCCACCCTACAGAGTATTCTATATTTAATTATGCCAAGTTACTTACTTAGCTGCTTTGACTCGGGTGGCGCGGTTGACGATTTTCTCGCCTTCGCGTTGTTTCTTCCCGCGCCAGAGGAGGCGGAGGGGAGTACCAGCAAAGCCGAGTTGCGTCCGAAATTGGTTCTCGATATAGCGACGGTAGTTGTCATTAAATCGCGAGGGATCGTTGACAAATAACGCGATCGTCGGCGGTTGTGCGCTGACTTGGGTACCGTAGTAGATTTTACCCTGTTTACCTTGACGAGTCACCAGGGGATTGTGCCAAGAGGTAGATTCTTCCAATACTTGGTTGATCGTGGCGGTACTGACACGCCGACGGTGTTGTTCGACGGCACGATCGACTATTTCAAGGATTTTATCAACTCGTTGTCCCGTGAGGGCACTGACGAAGATATTTTCCGCCCATTCGGTAAAATTGAGCCGATTATTTAGCTGTGATTGATAGTCATAAATCGTATAGGAATCCTTCTCAACAGCATCCCATTTATTGACGACAATTACACACGCCCGTCCTTCTTCGGCAATCCGTCCGGCTAACTTTTGATCTTGCTCCGTCACGCCATCGATCGCATTGAGCACCAACAGCACCACATCACACCGATCGATCGCTTTAAAAGCCCGATTGATCCCAAAAAATTCTGGCCCATAATCGACGTTTTTCTTGCGGCGAATCCCGGCGGTATCGATCAACCGATAGTTACTACCATTCCGGGTAATCACAGTATCGATCGCATCGCGGGTAGTCCCAGAAATCGGACTGACGATCGATCGATTTTCACCCAGAAAAGAATTGAGCAGACTGGATTTACCGACATTCGGACGACCGATAATGGCAATCCGAATTTCTGGCTCTTCCACTTCATCCATCACTGGTAAAGTGAGAATTAATTCGTCGAGTAATTCCCCGGTACCGCTCCCGTGAATACTGGATACGGCATAGGGTTCACCCAATCCCAACTCCCAAAAATCAGCAGCCTGCATCGCACCGACTGTTTCTGATTCGCATTTATTAACAGCGACAAAGATGGGGATTTTTTGGAGGCGCAGCCAAGTCGCAATTTCCAAATCTCCACCGGTAATTCCTTGCTGTCCATCGACGACAAAGATCGCCGTACTCGCCTGAGATAAAGCCATCATCGCCTGTTCGCGAATCAAGGGTAGGAATTCGGTCTCATCATCAAACACCAGCCCTCCGGTGTCTACAACCACAAACTCACGATCTTGCCAAAATGCCCGACGATATGTACGATCGCGGGTAACTCCTGGCTCATCATGCACGATCGATTCCCGCGCTCCCGCCAACCGATTGACGAGTGTGGATTTACCCACATTGGGACGACCTATAATAGCAACGATCGGCAGCGACATAAAATTCTGAACACAAGAGAGCAATATTATAGTCTATCGCGATCGAGTGGAGATTGTGGCTAGTCGATCGCACATCTTGTCCAGATTAATTTAATAGCATCAATCTAGCGTTTTTCCTGCCACATCCGACGGTCGAACTGAAACTCAAGTACCTGCTCTGGTTGCAGTTGTAACTGTGGATGTTCGGGATTGATTAAGTAATTATACTCCACTGGAATTATTGCTGAAGGAACTTTTAAGACTGGATACTCCATTTGCCTGAGCCATTTCCGACCGATTTCCTGGAGTACTGAATAAGCCGAAACATCTTGCCAATTAGTTGGCAGATCGGTAATTTCTAAAATTGGAGTGGTATCTGGAATAATCGCACTTATACAAGCAAGTGGAATGTTCGTGGTTTCACTGTGTACGAACACTTTAAGGCTAGCCAGTGCTAAACTTGCTGACGTGTAGGAAATTTTGTAGCCTTGGGGATGCCAACGACCACTGGCATAACGTCCACCAACTCCAGAAAAAACTGTCTCAATATGTTTGCGGGATGTGATGCGCCAAATTCTCACTAGCTATAAATTCCGTACTCAGTGCGATAGAGGATTTCCTCTACCTGTTTGGCACCTTCGTCAGTGGAGAGAGCCGCAAGCGGGGTAATGCCTGCCAAGCTATTTTTGGGAGTTTGGAGCCACTGGATAGCTCTCTGGCTGTCTTCAAACAAACTAATTGCTTGCTGAGTAATCCGGTTAAATCTGTTGAATCGATCGACTATCAGCGGATTT
>JBBRVB010000022.1:0-20847 GCA_038247275.1 Chroococcales cyanobacterium | reverse complement strand
CAATGGAGCATTACACCAGGAGCGCGAACCAATATGACCGAAGAGCCAAAATCACCTATTCAGCGAAATTTTTGGGATCGGATTAGCACCAACGCCTTAGTTCGCTGCTTGCTGTTTTTTGGAGTGGGATGGGCATTTGTTGCGTTGTTTCAATATTTTGAGTACATAATTTTTGTGTTCGCGTTTTCAGCAATTTTAGCACTGTTGTTAAATTATCCACTGTGCTATCTTCAGAAATTTGTCGGACGAAACATCGCGCTGGGGATTGTGATTGCCTTGAGCCTACTGACGATCGTCGTATTCGCCATTGCGTTCGTGTTGACACTTAGCAATCAAATTCAACAACTGGCGACATTAATACTCCAATCCTTCAACAGCTTAGATAATCCACTCGATCGATTTCAGAGTACGTTAGTAGCAGCTAATATCAAGTTAGATTTAGCGGCGATCTCCGCTCAGATTCGCGCGGCTTTTGAATTTGGCTTAAACTGGGCGGTTAATGCTGTGCCAATTTTACTCCAAAATTATGTCACTTTTATCATTATCATCGTCATTGCTTTTTTCATGCTGATTGATGGTGCCAAGCTGTGGCAACTCATAATAAAACTAGTTCCCGAACGCCATCGCAGTCGGGTAGAGACTACGGTGCAAAGAAATTTTGTCGGATTTGTGCGTGGTCAATTGATAATTTCGTTTTTACTAAGTGTTGCTACCTTATTGGTATTCGGACTACTTCAAATCCCTTTTCCATTTTTGCTTGCTATTACAATTGGTGTTTTTGACTTAATTCCTGGTATTGGTGCCACGTTAGGTGTGAGCTTTGTGTGCTTGATTATCTTGATTCAAAGCGGTTGGCTGACGGCACTGAAGGTATTTGTGGTTTGCTTGATTCTGCAACAATTGCAAGATAATTTTGTGTCGCCACGCGTGATGCAAAGCACGGTGCATCTCAATCCTGTGGTCGTATTCTTTGCGCTGTTAGTTGGGACGCGAGTGTCGGGACTACTCGGTGTCTTTTTGGCAATTCCAATCGCCGGAGTAATTGTCAGCCTGTTAGATATTCAAGAAGCACAATGAGGCTTGAGCCGATCTCCAACTCCTAGCGCGTCAGCTAAATTTGGTGTCTGGAAGGCTGGTATGATTGCGGAGGTGCCATCTCGATCGTTGAGTACCGACCGCCTGAATATAAAAATCAATATCTCGTATATTTATGAAAATCTTATTTGTCGCGGCGGAAGCTGCACCCATCGCGAAAGTTGGCGGGATGGGTGATGTGGTGGGGGCTTTACCCAAGTTTTTGCGAAAAATGGGGCATGATGTCCGAATTTTCATGCCTTATTATGGGTCTTTAGTTGGTAAATTAGATATTCCCTACGAGCCGGTGTGGAATGGGTACGCGATGTTTAACCACTTCGCGGTATATGAGACAGTCTTACCAGGTACCGATGTCCCGTTGTACTTATTTGGGCATCCAGTGTTCGATCCGCTGCGGATTTATGGCGGTGAAGATGAAGATTGGCGGTTTACGTTTTTTGCCAATGGTGCGGCGGAGTTTTGCTGGAATTATTGGAAACCGGATATTCTCCATTGCCATGACTGGCATACAGGAATGTTACCCGTATGGATGCACCAAGATCCCGATATTAGCACCGTCTTTACGATTCACAATCTAGCTTATCAAGGGCCGTGGCGGTGGTACCTGGAGCGGATTACCTGGTGTCCGTGGTACATGCAGGGACACAATACGATGGCGGCTGCGGTGCAATATGCCGATCGAGTGAATACAGTCTCGCCGACGTATGCGGCTCAGATTCAGACGATCGAGTATGGTGAGACAATTGAGGGGCTACTATCGTTTATTAGTGGGCGGTTGTCGGGGATTGTCAATGGCATCGATACGGAAGTTTACGATCCGGCAAATGATAAAGCTCTAGTCCAAACTTTTACTGCCAAAACTCTCGCAGATCGCCCCAAAAATAAAGCTGCACTCCAGCAAGAAGTCGGGCTAGCGATAAATCCCGATACCTTCTTGGTGGGGATGGTATCGCGCTTGGTAGAGCAAAAAGGTTTGGATCTAATGCTCCAGACACTCGATCGCTTTTTGGCTTATACTACCGCTCAATTCGTAGTGCTGGGGACTGGCGATCGCAATTATGAGACGCAACTATGGCAACTCGCCTCGCGTTATCCGGGACGGGTGGCAACTTATCTGATGTACAATGAATCGCTCTCCCGGCGCATCTATGCTGGTTCGGATGCCTTTCTGATGCCGAGTCGATTCGAGCCTTGTGGGATCTCCCAGATGCTAGCGATGCGCTATGGTTGCGTCCCGATTGTCCGGCGCACGGGGGGACTAGTCGATACGGTGACGCACCACGATCCGCAACATCACAAAGGTACGGGCTATTGTTTCGATCGATATGAAGCCTTGGATCTGTTTACTTGTATGGTACGTGCTGAGGAAAGTTTCCATTATCAACCCCAATGGCAAGAACTCCAACAACGAGGGATGGAAACTGATTTTAGTTGGGATAAATCAGCGCAAGAATATGAAGTATTATACAAATCTATTGTCGCTGAGTAGTTAGGTAGCGATCGGGTTGAATGCCTTGATTTAGGTACTATTGAACCCAATCGATCGCTACAACATTCCCGAAGCACAGCTAGCATCATCATAAATTCGCTCGATCGATTTCATCGTGCTTTGATACTTAGTGATATTACCTTGTTCCTTAAATAATTTAGCGGCAAATCGCCAATCGATCAGTGCTTCTTGCTCCCCATAAAAATCTCGATAAGCATAACCCCGATTGGAGTAAGCCAAAGCAAAATCGGGCTGAAGCTCGATCGATTTATTGTAGTCAGCAATCGCACTCAGATAATCTTGAGCTAGGTAGTGCAAAAAGCCTCGGCGGTAATAAGCAATTGCCAATTTTGGATCGATCGAGATGGCATTGGTGTAGTCTCTCATCGCATCTTTGTTATTACCCATTCGATAGTAAGCAACGCCGCGACAACAGACAGCGAGGGCACTACTGGGATCGATTCGGATAGCTTCAGTATATTCTATCAGTGCGCCCAAATAGTCGCGGTTTTTATACTTCGCATTAGCTGAAGCTAGAATATCGTTGACGATGGGTACTCGCGTGGCATGGGTGGATGGAGACATATTTGGATGATGGTTGCTGACTATTTGGAGCTGGATTAACAGCGTTTGTATTGGCAACTATAACCTCTATAAATCCGAGCGAATAGGGATCGGATCACCAGTCGATTGTCAGTTTATCACTAGAGACGATCTCCGAAAATGCCTGACCGCTCAGTCCCCATTCTCAAACCCCAATTATCAATTAATTTGACAGTGACTTACCGCAATCCGACCCCAACAACAGATATTATTATCGAACTAATCGATCGACCCCATCGTCCGATTATTCTGATCGAACGGCTCAATCCGCCGCATGGCTGGGCATTACCTGGCGGTTTTGTAGACTACGGCGAATCATTAGAAACAGCCGCAGTGCGGGAAGCCCAAGAAGAAATCGGCTTAGATGTCCAGTTACTCGAACAATTTCATCTGTATTCGGCACCAGATCGCGACCCCAGACAGCATACGATTAGTCTAGTATTTATTGCTACAGCAACCGGAACCCCGATCGCTCAAGATGATGCCAAGAGTGTCGGCATTTTTGCACAGTGGGAAATTCCGCCACAATTATGTTTCGATCACGGGCAAATTATTCAGGATTATTTCAACTATCGAAATTATCGAATTCGCCCAGGAATTAGAGGGTAGAGGGTAGCTGAGGTAGGTTGGGTTGAAGAATGAAACCCAACATTTCCAGGGTTTTGTTGTGTTCGTTGGGTTTCGCTTTAGCTCAACCCAACCTACGATCTCCTAATCTCCCATCTCCACAAACTAGCCCAGATGAGTAAAATTAGATCAGTCCCACACTGGAAACCTAACTGATGAGTACTGCGACAATTCCCCAACTGAGCGACTTACTCAATTCGATCGATCTCCCTGTCGATTGGCTGGGATTGCGAAAAGTGCGGGAAGTCTCGATCGCGCGATCGGCACGAGACGGAATGCCCCAAAATAATAGTACGACCATTAGTGAAGGTGTGATGGTCGAAGTCCTCGTCAATGGACAAATCGGCTATGGTGCGACCAATATTGTGACCCCTACTGGCATTAAAGCCGCTGCTACCGCTGCTTATCATCAAGCCCTAGCCGCCAGCGCATATCGGATTCACCCCGTGAATACTGCCCAGCGACCCAAGGTAGTCGGGCAATACGTCTCCCCGACCCTCCAACCATTTAATAGCAAGACTCCTGGCGAAATTAGCGAGCAACTGAGCAAGATTTGTCATACGCTCAAAGTCGGCGAAAAGATCGTCCAAACCAGTGCCACGATTATTACCCGCGAAATCGAAAGTTGGTTTGTCAGTAGTAATGGTTCCGATGTCTATCAGAAATTTTTGCTGATGACGACTGATTATGCTGCTACCGCTCAGGATGGCGCAATTATCCAGCATCGGAGCGATCGCGGCGGACTGGCAAAATGCTATCAGGGTGGGATGGAATACTTTCTCACGCCCGATCTGTGGGCGCGGGTGCAACAAGTCGGCGAACAAGCGGTAGAATTGCTCACGGCGATCGAATGTCCCACGGAGACAACTAATTTAGTCCTCGCACCGGATCAACTGCTGTTGCAAATCCATGAAAGTGTCGGACATCCGCTGGAATTAGACCGGATTTTGGGTGACGAGCGCAATTATGCAGGTGGTAGTTTTGTCAAACCAGCAGATTTTGGCAATCTCATCTACGGTTCGCCATTGATGAATATTACCTTCGATCCGACGGTTTCTGGAGAATTTGCCAGCTACGGTTTCGATGATATTGGGGCTACTGCTACCCGCGAATATATCATTCGCGATGGAGTGCTAGAGCGCGGCTTGGGCAGCTTGGAAAGTCAGGCGCGATTAGATTTACCAGGAGTCGCTTGCAGTCGCGCCTGTAGCTGGAATCGTCCACCGATCGATCGGATGGCAAATATCAATCTCGAACCGGGCGATAAGAGCTTTGAAGAGATTATCGGTGGGATCGATCGAGGTATCTATATGGAGTCCAATCGTTCTTGGTCGATCGACGATCGCCGCCACAAATTCCAGTTTAGCTGTGAGTACGCCAAACTCATCGAAAATGGCAAATTGACTCAAACAGTCCGCAACCCCAATTATCGTGGTATCACGCCCCAATTCTGGGGCAATCTGGCTCAAATCGGCAACGCCAAGACCTGGGAAATGTACGGTTCTCCGTTCTGCGGCAAAGGCGAACCCAACCAGATCGTCTGGGTAGGGCACGGCGCACCAGTCGCCGCATTTACCGATATTGAAATCTTTGGTGGGGATTAACGACCTGGAATCTGAGGTGGGCAACACCTAAAATATGAAAAGGAATATTCAAGGGAAGTTATGACCGATCGACTGATTCGAGCAACAGCAGCAGGTGGTAAAATTCGAGCAGTAGGGGCAATTACCACCAACCTTACTGAAACAGCTAGAGTGCGACATCGGCTCTCAGCCGTATCTACAGATGCTTTAGGGCGGGCGATGACTGCGGCATTATTGCTGACATCTGGCATGAAAGTCAAATTTGGACGTGTCAATCTTCGGCTCAAAGGCAATGGCCCACTAGGTGGATTGATGGTCGATGCCGGGGTAGATGGGACTGTCAGAGGCTATGTCAACAATCCCCATATCGAAGTACCACTTAATGCTGCTGGTAAACTAGATGTCGGTGGTGCGATCGGTAATGAAGGTTTTGTTTATGTGTTTCGGGATCTGGGTTACGGTCGTCCCTACTCTAGTACTGTCGAGCTAGTATCTGGAGAAGTCGGCGATGATGTTGCCAACTATCTATTTAGCTCCGAGCAAACTCCGTCAGCCCTAGTATTGGGTGTCTCGATGAACGCTCACAGCGTCCAATCCGCTGGCGGCATCTTGATTCAAGTTTTGCCCAAAGCCGCACAAGATGAGTCGATAGTCACCCTCTTAGAATCACGAGTCAGTGGTTTGCAAGGTTTCACACCCTTACTCCAAGCTGGCAAGGATCTACCAGAGATCTTAGAAGAATTATTAGGTGATTTGGGACTAAATATCTTTCCAGACGAAAAGGCACTAAAATTTGAGTGTCCCTGTTCCGAACAACGAATGCTCGGTGCGCTGAAGTTATTAGGCACAGACGAACTCAAAGATATGATTGCCACCGATAAAGGTGCCGAAGCTACTTGTGATTTTTGTGGGGAAGTCTATCACGTTAGTGAAGACAAACTCGCCAAGTTAGTAGGTGAATTACAGCTTCAAAGTTAATTAGGAATTTGGGCATCATTGAACATCTCTATCGCCCCGACTTCTCGAAGAAGTCGGGGCTATGTCTTAATTGAAGTAATTCATCAATTATCAATTAATACCCAATATCTAATGTCACCGCAGCTTCCACCTGCTGTTCGCCACCCACAACTGGGGTAGTGAATACCTTGGAAGCCGTCAGATCCGCCCTCGCTTGTACCTGCATCGGTAGCGGAACGGGAGTAGAGGCACTATTGATTTGCACGCCAATTACTTCCCTGCGCTTGAGATTGAGTGCTTGGAGGACAGTATCGGCTTGACGTTCGGCATCTTGAGTGGCTTGCTTGAGTGCTTGCAGTTGCGCTGTGGTAATGGCTTGTTCGCTGGCGACAAAATTCACGCCATCGATGCGCGTCGCACCATTTTTGACAGCAGCATCGAGAATGGCACCCGCGCGATCGGTTGTCACTTGAAAACTGATACTGTTGGTAGCACTGTATCCCGTCAATTGTGGATTCCGATTAGCTGGATAATTATAGGTTGGATTGAGATTGATGCCAGTTGTTTGCAGCTTCTCTACCCGCTGGGTTTTTAAAAAGTCTACCACCCGTTTCGAACGCTGTGCTGCATCCTGTTGAGCGATGGTGGGGGTTTTGCCAGTAACTTCGATCGCGAGGCGAATTTGGCTGATGGTTGTGGGAATAGTGACAATACCTCTACCACTAGCTGTAATGGTTCGATTTGGCTTGCGCTCTTGACTATACCCAGGCGCAATCCCCACCATCAGCACCAAACTCGCCGTTAGGAGCAGCGATAGAGTTGAATTGGCGTTGAAGCTCCAGGGGCGATCCCCAGCCGCTCTGGACTCGATCTGGGGAGTAGCGACTAGTGGCGGTGACTGGAGCTTAGTTTGCGCGATGGACTCCAGTTCACCATTGTGCCGCGAGTGTGAAGTCCGCTCCAAATCCAACGCCACTAGATCGGCTTGAAGGCTTTGGGATGGATGTTGTAGCCACTGTGAAATTCTGTTCATGCGGGGAAGTTGCCTGGAGTTTTGAGCTAATTGTGATGACTCTCCCCAAAGTCAAGATGTTTCCACCTGCTACCCGCCATCAGATCTAACTTCAATCCCTGGCAACTTTCACACCTGGCTTGGCAATGACGATCTGCATAATAGTCGATCGAGTGTTTAGATTATCGATCGAGTGGGCATATTAGATGTAGGACACTTCCCCCCACTGTCGTATCTTTCTAGATATCTCGCACTATTTGTCAAGTATCTCAGTAAGCAAAATGGCTAATTTATCGAGCGTTACAGAGATATTATCAGCTAAGAACACTGACGATAGCAAGTTAGAAAAATTGTATTTACTTTTATCCTCAATATTCACGATCGATAAATTTTAGCAGTACTAAATTGACAAAATTAGTTAACATATATTCATACCAGCGATGACTAAAATTGTTGAAGCATTAAAAGATATTATCCAACAAGAATTATCAGGGCAACTGATTATCAAAGATGCCCTAGATCCTTCGATCGCCTGGGAAGCTTACTTTGGTAATGGGAAGCTACATTTTGCCACCAGCACGCTCGGGCAAAAAGAACGCTTAATTTATCTAACTAGACACCATCATCCTGATTTTAACCTTAGCGAGTTTGCGATCGGTCAATCCGATTATAAGTTTATCTGTCATCAATGGCAGTCAGGTAAATTATCACTTCAACAAGTGCGTCAATTAGCATTTACCAGTACTCAAGAAGCATTTGTCCATATTATGGCAATTGGTAATGCTGAGATGGAATTCAATCTTGACGCTCATTTAGATGTCCTAATTTTATCAACTTCAGTACAACAAGTAATTACGCCAGTCAAACAACTAATTTGGCAGTGGCAAAAGATTCGCCCCCATATTACTTCGCCACTAGTTAGAGTATACTTATCGAATATCGATAGCTTGTACAAGCTACTATGGCAACAACTACAAAGTACCAAAGCGATCGAGTCTTACCAATCAGCACTAACTCAAAATCTCTGCCTATATAGTACGGCAAATCAACTGAATATTGATGTCCAAGAACTCAGTCACATGCTGCTACCATTGGTACGCAACCGGAGCGCACAGATTTCTAGTTACGGACAAAAACAAGATGAAGAACGTCCATTGATTGCCTGTATTGACGATAGTCAAACCGTTCAAAATAGTGTCAAATTAACACTCGAAGCTCAAGGCTACGAAGTGATCGGTTTACTCAAGCCCTCCCAAGCGATGACTAAACTGATCCGAACCCATCCAATGCTAATTTTGATGGATATTAGTATGCCAGATATTAACGGTTACGAACTCTGTCAACTCCTCCGTAAATCGCCGAGCTTCAAGCATGTCCCAATTTTGATGCTCAGTAGTCGCGATGGTTTATTTGACAGGCTCAAAGCCAAAATGGTCGGTGCTAACGACTATATGACTAAGCCATTTACTCCGACAGATTTAGTAAATTTGGTCAATAAATATGTATCACAAGCATTAGTGAATATTTAGCTAATTGACCTTAAATATCCTGGAGGGTGGGCACTGCCCACCAGCTAAGATTTACGCAATCTCTATCTAGCCAATATTTATACCCAGCTATTTAATTTGCCTTAGAACAAATTTCAGAGGGTGGGCACTGTCCACCGATACATTTTCTATTTAATAGATAAATTAACTAGTGACTTTCCGCTCTTGAATAATCGAAATACTGGTGGACTGAAAAAAATCTAGCAGCTCGCGATTGACAATTTGGGGTACTTCTTGTTGAATCCAATGCCCGCATTGGGGAATTAGCTTGAGTTTAAATGGTGCCGAGATTAGTCGCTCCATCCCTTCTGTGAGTCGATTGCTCAGGAAACTATCCTCCTCTCCCCACAGCATCAAAGTCGGTACCGTAATCATCGAGGGCGAATTGTTCAACTGTCGCAGCCAGTTTTGAGGAGCAAATAAGTTGCGATAATACTTGAGTGCCGCAGCTAATACACCAGGTTTCTCCAACGCTTCTTGATAAATTTGATGATCTTCAGCGGTAAAGGCTCCCTTTCTCACAGCTTGCCCGCGAAAAACATTGAGAATAAAATCTTTGAGATTTTGCTGGATTGCCCATTCGGGTAAGCCCGGAATTTGGAAGGCTAACATGTACCAACTCCGCCGCAATTGATCGAGATTACTCCCCATCTCCTGAAATAAACGTTGGGGATGAGGTGCATTGAGGATTGCCAATCGATTGAGTACTTGTGGGCATTTTTGCGCCAAGTGCCATGCAATTGCACCACCCCAGTCATGACCGACAATGTGCGCTTTGACGTACCCTAGTGAGGCGATTAGCCCCTGAATATCGCTGCTAAGGGTGTCGAGATCGTAGCCATCAGCAGGCTTGTCTGAATAATTATAGCCGCGCAGATCGGGCACTACAACTTTAAAATGACGTGCTAGTGCTGGGATCTGATGCCGCCAGGAGTACCAAAATTCAGGAAAACCATGCAGCAATACAACTAATTCGCCCTCACCTTGGGTGACACAGTGTAAACGAATGTTGTTGGTTTGAATAAATTCATGCCGCCAACCAGAATCTAACGAGGCTGTGTAAGGTTTCATTAATGTATCGTGGTACGCTGCTCTACTAGTATAAACCAGCGATCGACGATCGTCTGTAGGATATTTCTCTCAACTACTCGTTACTACTCATTAATCTCGATCGAAACTAACTTGCTTAACTTGGATATTAAAGCCGCGATCCTGCATTCTACCTACTAACCCAGTGGGATCTTGAACCCAAAACTGTTTGCCAAACTGGACTAATTGATACCCGCTTTCGCCCCGGACGATCGCATATACAGGTGTTTTTAGTTGCAGTGTATCTCCCGAATACTCCTCAATCATCGTTTTTAATGCTTGAGATTGAATTTCATCTGTGGCGACATTAATCGGCAATTCGATCAGCACTAAATGTTGAGGTTCGACTTCGACATCTACTGGCTTATGAATGGCATTGTAATCGATTTCGATCGCTTCATCGACGATCATTTGCAGTTCATCATTATCTTTCTTCCGGCTGACTTTACCGACCAAAATTACTGAACTATTTTGGATCAGCAGATCCTTCATTTTTTCATAAGCTTCAGGAAAAGCAACTGCTTCTAGTTTACTACTAGCAATGTCGGTCAACTTCAGAATAGCCATCGACTTATTATCTTTCTTAGTCTGAACTACTTTCACCTCCGTCAGTATCACCACCAACTTAACATCTTTGCAAGGCTTCTCAATTTCGATAATCCTTTTAAAGTCGTGCTTTTGAATTTTGGCAGCTTTTTCAGCATTTTTGAGTGGATGATCGGAGACATATACACCCAAAAGTTCCTGCTCGAATTGCAACCGTTCTGAAGAGGGAAAATCGCTGACTAGTGGAGATTTGGGAGTTGCTTCAAATCCCCCCGCTTCAGGTTTGGAGTCACTCAACAAATCGAATAAATTGCCTTGCCCGATCGCTTTTTCTTTCGCCCGACTTTGCGACCACGGAATAATCACATCTAGATCGTTGATTAGTTGACGACGATTGCGATCGAGATTATCAAAAGTACCACATTGAATCAATGATTCTAATGTGCGTTTATTCACAGCTTGCAAACTAACTCGCTGACAAAGATCGGCAAGCGATGTAAATTCACCACCTTCATTACGGGCAGCTAAAATATTTTCAATTGCAGCTTCACCGACATTTTTAATCGCCGATAAGCCAAACAGAATATTCAATCGGTTCGGGCGTTCTGGATCGACCACTGGCCGAAATTTTACATACGATCGATTGATATCTGGCGGCTCGACTTTGATATCCAAAGTTTGCTCGCAATTATTGAGATATCTGGTGACTTTATCTTGATCGCCACTATTGGCAGTCAAGAGTGCTGACATATATTCAGCCGGATAATTTGCCTTTAGAAACGCAGTTTGATAGGTAACATAAGCATAGGCAGTAGAATGGCTTTTATTAAAACAATATTCCGCGAATAAAACCATCTTATCAAACAAGGCATCGGCAACCGCATGAGGTACTCCCTTCTTGGCAGAACCATCGAGAAACTTCTCGCGTTGCTTATTCATTTCATCAGCTTTTTTCTTACCCATACATCGGCGCAAGATATCCGCTTCACCGAGAGTATATCCAGCCAAATCTTGAGCGATCTTCATGATCTGCTCTTGATAGACAATTACCCCATACGTTTCCTCTAGAATCGTCTCTAAAATTGGATGCTCATAAGTGATTTTTTCGCGTCCGTGTTTGCGATCGATAAAAATCGGAATTAGTCCCGCATCTAACGGCCCCGGACGATACAATGCCAGAATAGATGATAGATCTTCGATACTCGATGGTTTTAGTCTCGCCACCACATCGAGCATCCCTGAAGATTCTAATTGAAAGACACCTTCTAAGTCCCCAGATTCGACTTGCTTATAGGTCTTTTCCACATTCGGTGGACGCTTATTTAATGTTCCTTTATTTAAGATTTTATAAGTACGTCGCTCCTCAAAGGTGATATCGTCCGGATCGATAATATCACCCTTAGTTTGCTCGATCGTATCGATCGTATTTTGAATGATCGTCAGATTTCTCAATCCCAAAAAGTCCATTTTTAATAGGCCCATCGAGTCGAGGTCTTCCATATAATATTGAGTAATTACCGACCCATCATTATTCCGTTGTAATGGGACAATCTCATCCAAAGGCTGCGCCGAAATCACTACCCCAGCCGCATGTACGCCGAAGGTTTTGTTTGTCCCTTCGATCCGCATTGCCATATCAATCCACTGTCTAGCCGTGATTTTTTCACCAGTTTCTGGATCGGCATATTCACCCGTCTCATAAGTCTGCTTAAACTCCGGTACTGGCGTTTTATCCGAAATCATCACCGCCAATTTTGTCGGCTTCCCTCGCACCACCGGAATCATTTTCCCCAACTCATTTGCCGCACCATAGGGAATATTCAGCACCCGCGCCACATCTTTGAGCACCGCTTTAGAAGTCATCCGGTTGAACGTGATAATCTGCGCTACTCGTTCCTTACCATACTTCTCCGTTACATATTCGATCACCTCCGCCCGCCGCTCGATACAAAAGTCGGTATCGATATCCGGCATTGATTTCCGTTCTGGGTTCAAGAACCGCTCGAATAACAAACAATGATGTACGGGGTCAATATTGGTAATCTTCATCGCATAAGCCACCAGGGAACCCGCAGCAGAGCCTCGCCCAGGGCCGACTGGAATCGCCCGATCGCGTGCAAATTTGATATAATCCCAGACAACCAAGAAATAGGTCGAAAATCCCATCCGTTCGATCATTTTCAACTCATAATCGAGTCGTTCCTGATAGACTGGCTCGATATCTCCATATCGTTGCACCTTCAACCGTTCCTTCAATCCTTCGCGCGAAATCTCCTCCACAAAAGTAGCTGGAGTATGTCCCGCCGGAATCGGAAAATCGGGAATTTTTGGTTCGCCTAAAATATGATAAGGTTGAATCTTGTCGGCAACTTCGAGTGTATTAGCGATCGATTCAGCAATTACATCATCAGGTAAATGATCGCGAAATAGTAACGCCATTTCTTCAGCAGACTTGAGATATTCATTCCCGCTATACCGCATCCGTTTATCTTCACGGATTAGTTGTCCCGTCTGAATACATAACAATGCATCATGAGCCTCCACGTCGTAACAAGAGACAAAGTGCGAATCATTTGTCGCAATCAGTTTGATGTTTAATTCTCGCGCAATTTTGACAATCTCGACATTCACCACCCGATCCTCTTTCAGACCATGATCTTGGATTTCTAGGTAGTAATCTTCCCCAAATCGATCTTTGTACCATTTGGCAACTTTTCGCGCCGCATCGGGTCGTCCAGCCATGATTGCTTGGGGAACTTCACCACCCAAACAACCGCTAGTCACAATTAACCCTTCCTTATATTTTTCGATATATTCCTTATTAATACAAGGACGCGCAAAAATCCCGCGCCCTTGAAAACCTTCGAGGTGAGATACCGTCGTCAACTTAACTAAATTCCGATATCCCTGCGTATTCTTAGCGAGGACAACTTGGTGAAATTTCTGATACCGCTTCTGCTGCGTGAAATCACCATTGATCACATACATTTCATTGCCAATAATCGGCTTGACATTGCGAGTGCGACAGACTTTAATGAGTTCGATCGCGCCATACATGACACCGTGATCCGTCAGTGCGATCGCCGGCATCCCCAATTCTACCGCTCGATCGACCAAATTCGGCAACTGACTAGCTCCGTCTAGCAGGCTGTAGTCACTGTGCATGTGCAAACCAACGAAAGTCATAAGTTACGTGGTAGAGGGTTGGGGATGGGGCATTAAACCCCGACTAATTATTAATGCAATGGTAGGTAGGACTATTATAGTATGCTCTTTATAGTAGTTTAGCACTACTTTACTAAAAACTGGCTGGAACGCGATTCAATTTGGTATCATGTACATAGTTAAGTACATAACTTATGTTCTCCACCGAAATTACTTCGCCGACTGAAGCCAGAGCAGGATTCTTTCAATTGATAGATCGAGTCGCTCAGAGTCATCAAGTTTGCATTATCAATCGCCGTGATGGTGAGAATGTCGCTCTAATTGCCGAATCAGATCTCAATAGTCTAATCGAAACCGTGTATCTATTCCGCTCTCCGGCAAATGCGCGTCATTTACTTGATTCGATCGATGAATATCGATCGGGCAAACTCGTCCCCCAAAGTATCGAAGAATTACGCCAGGAGTTGGACATTGATGGCGAAGAAGCAAAAATCTGAAGATTCCCCAGCAATAACTCCCATTCAAATTATCCGACTGATTCCAGTATTTACTACCAAATTTAAAGAAGATTTAGGTTGGTGGTACAAAACAGATGCCAAAAAGGCAACTAAGATCCTCGATCTGGTGACAGCCATCATGTCAGAACCATTTACAGGGATCGGCAAACCAGAACCATTAAAGTATCTGGACTCAGATTATTGGTCGCGCCGCATCGATCTAGAACATCGATTGATTTATCTAGTTAATAACGAGCAGATTGTCTTTTTTGCTTGTCGTTATCATTATGAATAAGCTCAATCGCGATCGCCCAAACCTGACTTCCTTACAAAGTCAGGTTTCCAGACAGCCGATCTTTCTAGGTTTCTTCCGATGGATTGGATTGTCCGAGTAGTGGCACGAGATAAGCAACTAATAATCCAACTACAAATCCACCGCAGTTGCGTAGCAATGGTAACCATTCAGATGTGCGGGTAACTACTGGTGCTACTCCAAAGGCAAAAAATAGAATTCCCCACAATGGTGAGAAAATCAATGCCCACTGCCAAGCAAATCCCTCTCCAGGCTTGCGATATTGTCCGGCAAAGCCACAGATCACGCCACCGATCGCCGAGCTGATCAATGTCAAACTCCACTGTTCTTCGGGCAAACCGGGGACGACATTACAACCACCTCTGACTAGGCAAGTTTTGACCGCTGCTAGGGAGTCGATAATGGCACTGTCCTCGCCATTTTCGCGGACATAGTACATGTTGCCAAATCTGGTTTGCAGCTCGATCCAGAAGGTTCTAGGCATCAGTCTATAGACATCATCGCCGACTCGGAAATTGAGGGTATTCCCACCCCGCGCATCGGAGACGACGAGGACGCTTTTCTCATCTAGTCCCCAGTATTTACGCACTGCACGCCCAGGGGTGCGATCGTACTGAGTGAGGATTCGCAGTTTCCAGCCAGTATCGACTTCAAATTTATCGATTTCTTTGACGAGATTTGCTTCTTGGATGGGAGTAAAGGTTTTCGCCAGATCGATGATGGGAGTTTGTTCTGTCGGTAATAACTCGGGGTTGTCAAAGGCTTGAGCGGATGGTGCGATCGACCACACGGATATACTTAAAATAATGGCAATTGCAGATCCGAGCAGGCGACGTAAGATCATTGTTGATGAGGGCATGTGCTACTAAAGTCAGTTGAATCGATCGGCATTCACTAATTGCCAAGTTTGCAACTACCCTTACCGCCGAAAATTAATCTATTATTAATTTACTTTACAATACTTTACGATAAAACGGCATAGTTTGCTCGATCCCGATCGATCGTCAACCGTTGGGAAACTGGAGCACAGCTTAGAATCGCTACCTTCTACCCTCTCGTAGTTAATAATTTGAGATTGAACTCAGCTTCAAAAATGGGTTTCTTATAGTCCAGGCTCCAACATTCGAGTACGCAGGCATCAAGGGGATCGGTGGGAAAAAAGGTCAGATGACACTCTCTAGTAGTCAGATCGCAATTGAGGCTGACATCTCTAATCGCGCCGATCCGCCGCCGGTCGAGTGCGACAGCTACCCGGAGAATGGCACTAAGCTGCGAAACGATCGATTTTTGCTCTTTGGTGAGGTTCTGGAGATTTTGGTGTTTCTTTTTGGGGGGACTTTTACGATGGTAACGGGCGATATTGGCGATGATATCGATTTCGGATTCGGTATAGCCGAGCAATTCACCATACCGAATTAAATAATAAGAGTGCTTGTGATGGGCATCATGACTGACAAAGTGACCGCTATTGTGCAGGATCGCGGCACTCCAGAGCAACTGGCGGATCGACTTATCCCAGGTATGGATCTGGCCGGAGGTCTGGTCGAATAGGCTCAGGGCAAGTTCGGCAACGCGCTGGCTATGGGGGATATCGACACCGTATTTGCCAGCGATTTCGAGGGTACTGCGTTCGCGGATCGAACCTTGATATTTGAGCCGATCTTCGATCAGTCCCTGGGTGAGCATCCAGTCTACAATTACGCCCTCGCGGAGACTGCGTTCGCACACTGAGAGGGATTGCATTCCCAGCATCGTCATGGCTTCTTGGAGCACTACCGCCCCGGCGATGATGATTTCGGCTCGTCGTTCGGAGATACCTTCAATGGTGGTGCGCTCGGCGACTGTCATCCGCCGCAGCCGAGCGATCAGATTGCGGAGTTCGGGAAGCTGAATTTTGAAGCCGTGAATCCGATCGGGTACTTGACCATTTTTATCCAAATTGAGGACGGCGGCAAGGGTTTCGATCGTGCCGGAGGTGCCGACTAGTTGAGGCGTTTCGCCCGGTTTGAGGTTGGCTTTGATTTCATCAACCGCTCGTTCCAATTGCCCGCGTACATAAGCTTGGAGGTAATTTAACGCGCGATCTCCGACGGGATTATTGGGGATAAATTCCGCTGTCAGTCGCACGGCACCGATCTTGGTACTGCTCAGAGTGCGGGGTTCGTGACTGTCTGCCAAAATTAACTCAGTCGAACCGCCACCGATATCGATAATCATCTGGGGTGTGTTGTTAAACTCGACTCCCGATAAGACTCCCAGATAGATCCGCCGCGCTTCCTCTTGTCCTGAAATGATATTAACTGCCAAACCTAATTCTGTCTCGATCGATCTGACGAATTCATGTCCGTTGGGGGCTTCCCGCACCGCGCTGGTAGCCACTGCAAAGATCTGGTGGACGTTGAGGCTTTTGGCGACTTCCTGACACCGCTTGAGAGCACCAATGGCTCGATCGATTGCTGCTGGTGTAAGGTTGCCCGTCTGGGGGTCGCGATCGCCCAACCGGACGGTTTCCTTCTCCCGACCGATAATACTAAAGGCTGGTAAATCGGTGATAATTCGCACGATCACCATGTGGATTGAATTGGTACCAATATCGATCGCCGCAATAATCGGATCGCTGGAGACTCGATCGCGATCGATCGCAGTTGAAGATTCTACTACCACATTTAACATCGGTATTTCCAGCCTGATGAGAGGATTTAGGTGATTGCAGACGAGTCGATCGGGCACAGCCGAACTTTGACTGACAAAAAAACAAGATCGATTAACTCTAATTTACATTGCGGCTAGATGCCAAGACAAGCCTAGATCGATCCGGTTGGGAGCATAACTCTCACCCTGTCTTGTCTGGCTGTCAACTATCAAACATTTTAATCGCAAACAATTACCAGAAGAAGTAAGTTAAGCTACTAGGACTAGGTAGATTCTCCACTGGAGATGTGAGGCGAACGAGGAATTATGGCAGGTACTACTACAGGCACTCCAGATCTCAATTTCAACCACTTCAAACAACCGTGCTTAGTGGGTGACTCGCCCAGCTCAATTAAGACATTGACAAAAGTTCAATCTCACGGTGTATTGCTAGTCTTGCAAGAGCCAGATTTAATTGTTTTACAAGTGAGCGATAATACGATTGCCACCTTTGGAGTCTTACCGAATTGGGTGCTCGGACAGCCACTAGAGCAGATTTTAGATGCTTTTCAGGTCGAAAAATTTCGAGCGGGACTGGCAGAGCAGAATTTCGTTCGCAGCAACTATAGTAAGGTGTGGGTACGGAAATCCACGGATAACTATAGTATATTTGATGCTGTGTTCCATCGGAGTCCCGATGGTGCGCTGATTTTAGAATTGGAACCCACCCAGAAAGATGAGCATATTCCCTTTCTCAGTTTTTATCATTTAGCTAAAACCTCGATTTTTCAGGGGAGAGACTCTAGCAACGATCGATTAACGACCAATTTACCCGCTTTCGGCAAAAATGTGGTCGCCCAAGTGCGGGAGATGACGGGATTCGATCGAGTGCTGCTCTATAAGTTCGATGACGATGGGCATGGTGAAGTAATTGCTGAAGATAAAGTGGCTCAGATGGAGTCTTATCTGGGCTTGCATTTCCCCGAGTCGGACATTCCCCTCCCCGCGCGGGAGATGTTTCTCGCCAACCAGATTCGGGTGATTCCCGATACTCGCGAACAGGCGGTAGAGATGATTCCAGCCCAGCATCCGCTGACAGATCGACCCACCGATCTGACGCTGGCAAATCTCCGCAGTGCGGCTCCGTGTCATACCGAGTACCTTCAGAATATGGGGGTGGGGGCATCTTTGACGATTTCCCTGCTCAGAGATGGACAATTGTGGGGGACGATCGCTTGTCACCATCAGACACCCAAATCAGTAGCTTATGAATTGCGAAAAGCTTGCGAACTATTGGGACAGGTGATTTTTGCGGAGATTTCGACGATCGAAACTATTGCCGACTCCAGCTATCGATCGAAATTAGCACACGATCTAGCTGTCGCGATCGATCGGATGTCCCAATGCTCCAGGGGCGAGGCTAAGTCAAAGACTAGTTTCGTGGCTGGTTTAATGGGCTGCGAACCAACTTTATTAGATCTGTTCGCTGCTGAGGGCGCAGCGGTCTATTTTGGCGGTGAATGGACGACAATCGGGCAAACGCCACCACCTGCAGAACTCGACTACTTGGTGCGCTGGTTGAACACTAATGTGCGAGATGAAGTATTCTCGACAGACTCGCTCTGTGCATTAGATCCTGCTGCCGAGCGGTTCAAAGATGTTGCGAGTGGGTTGCTGTCGATTTCCCTATCGCCGCAAAGTTATATCTTGTGCTTCCGTCCTGAAGTACTGCGCGCGGTTAATTGGGGTGGCGATCCACATCATCCGTTCCAATCAGTCGAAACCGCTGGCAATCTGTCCGTACATCCCCGCAAATCTTTCCAATTGTGGCAAGAAACAGTCCGGCTGCATTCTCTGCTCTGGAAAGCCGTCGAAATTGAATCGGCGATCGAACTCCGCAGCGCAATTGTCAAGATTGTCTTGCGTCAAGCTGAAGAATTAGCTCTCCTCGCCACCGATTTAGTCCGCTCCAATACCGAACTCAAGCAGTTTGCCTACGTCGCATCGCACGATTTGCAAGCACCCCTGCATCAGGTTGCCAGTTATGTCCAACTCCTGGGCACTCGCTATACCAAGGAACTCGATCGAGATGCCCAAGAGTTTATCGGCTTGGCAGTCGAGGGCGTATACTTGATGCAGAACCTGATCGATGATGTCTTGATCTATTCCCAGTTAGACCCCCAGGGGATCGAATGGGAACCAGTCGATATCGGCATCGCCTTAAATCGCGCTCTGAACCACTTGCGCGGGCAAATTCGCGAAACAGGGGCGATCGTCGCATTCGACCCAATGCCGACGATTGTAGCTGACAGTACGCAACTAACTCAGCTCTTCCAAAACCTAATTGGGAATGCGATTAAATTCAGCAAACCAGACACCATCCCCCAGGTATATATCTCTGTCGTCCAACAGGAAAATGACTGGTTATTTGACGTGCGGGCGGATGGGATCGGCATCGATCCCAAATATTTCGATCGGATCTTTTTAATTTTCCAACGCTTACATACCCGTGATGAATACTTAGGCACGGGGATCGGGTTGGCTCTGTGCAAAAAAATCGTGGAGTGTCATCACGGTAAAATTTGGGTAACTTCAGCACTAGGACAAAGAGCAACTTTTTCATTTACAATTCCATTCAAGATCGTCGGATAAATAAATGTCTGATAACTTATCAACAGTTTCCACCGCAAAAGCCGTACCCACAATGCCTGTCTCGATTCCTACACCGCAAGTGCCGAAGCCCAACGCAACTAGTGAATATCCAGAGCTTCAAGTGTTGCTAATTGAGGATAATCTTTCTGAAGCGCGGTTATTTAGAGAAATTCTCCAGGATGCCTGGTCTGACAAGTTCGGTTTAGTCCATTTCCAGCGGTTGGGGCCAGCAATTATCGAACTCAGTTCCACTCGATTTGATATCGCGCTCCTCGATTTGACATTACCTGATAGTGACGGGCTGGCATCTTTAGATGCACTGAGCCACCATGCCCCTAGTTTACCGATCGTGGTGTTAACCAATACCAATGATGATGAATTAGCCCTCAATGCAGTGCGACATGGTGCCCAGGATTTTCTCGTCAAACGGCAAATCAGTCTCGATATTTTAGTGCGCGCGATCCGCTATGCGATCGAGCGCAAAGCTTCCGCCGAAGCCCTCCGCGAACTCAATGAAACCCTAGAATTGCGAATAGAAGAACGCACCGCCGCCGTCGAAGCCATTAACGAATCACTCACTCAAGAAATTGAGTCGCGAGAAAATATCCAGAACCGCCTGGAACTAGCTCAACAGGCTGGTAAACTCGGCACATTTGAATGGGATATTACTGCCGATCGCGTCACTTGGTCGATCGAATTGGAGACTCTCTATGGATTACCACCAGGTAGTTTTGGGAATAGCAACGCCAATTGGCTCGCAACTATTCATCCCGAAGATCGCCCGAAGATCCGCGCCGAATTAGATCGGTGGGGGGGGGGGGGGCACAAACGAAGTGGGGGCCCAAAAAAAAAAAAAAACAAAAAAAAAAAAAACCCATTTTTTTTTTTTTTTTTTTTTTTTTATTTCTTTTTTTTTTTCTTCTTTGTTTTTTTTTGGTTTCCCTCGCTTCGGCCTCGCACCACCCCCCCCCACCGATCTAATTCGGCGCGGATCTTCGGGCGATCTTCGGGATGAATAGTTGCGAGCCAATTGGCGTTGCT
>JBBRVB010000021.1:0-21214 GCA_038247275.1 Chroococcales cyanobacterium | reverse complement strand
ATAGTTCACCGCAGCAGGTGATGAACATCAGAAAATTTTCGACAAGCTTATCTTGGTGCTCTCGTCCAGCCACTGGCAATCGCTTCTGACTCCGTGCAAAACCATCGCTCTCCTTTTCTAGAAATCTCAGTTACTTGATAGTCTTTCATCCCTGGAAAATGATAGAGTTTCTTATCGTTGTTATACGATATATTCCCTTTAATATTGCAACCTGGCTTGGGGAATATACTTTGAGAAAGAAGACGATTGGAGAATAGGGCAATGCCACCTACAACTACAATCCTAATTAATGTTTTCATACCATAGTTCGATTGTCAGTGGATCTAGTATGCCCAGATCGCGATCGAAACAAACAGATCTTACAATAACTTAGGATCGTAGGTTGGGTTTCGCATTGCTCTACTAAAAATTTTATGTGAATAGTAGGGGCATGAATTACCCCCACCATTCATAACGATCCTATGTACCTTCGATCGATGGATTATTCCGCCACTCATAGGCTGCGGCGGTGCGATCTCGATCGAGTTTGAAGATCGATACACCGAGCGGGGGAATGCAGATATCTAGCGAGAATTTCCGATTGTGACTAGACCATTCATCCGCCCATTTACCGCCAAGGTTCCCCATATTGCTCCCGCCATATTTGCGGGCATCGCTATTAAATAGTTCGTGATAAAAACCGTGTTCTGGTACGCCAATCCGATAGTGAGAATGCGGCTGTGGTGTGAAATTGCAGACGACAATGACACAATCATCGGTATGTTTGTCGCGGCGGATAAAGGACACCACACTATGACGACTGTCAGTACAATCAATCCACTCAAACCCAGCTTCTTCAAAGTCTTGAGTATAGAGTGCTGGTTCGTGACGATAGACATAATTGAGATCCGTGATGAACTGACTCATCTGTTGGTGCGGCGCATGTTGTAACAATTGCCACTCCAGATCCGACCAGACATTCCACTCGCTCCACTGAGCAAATTCCATCCCCATGAAGAGGGTTTTTTTGCCGGGATGGGTAAACATATAGGCATAGAGACAGCGCATATTCGCGAGTTTCTGCCATTGGTCACCTGGCATTTTGCCGATGATATTACTCTTACCGTGGACTACCTCATCATGAGAGAGGGCAAGCATGAAGTTTTCGCTGTGGTTGTACCACATACTAAAGGTGAGATTATTTTGGTGAAACTGACGGAACCAAGGGTCCATCTCAAAATAATCCAACATATCATGCATCCAACCCATGTTCCATTTGAGGTTGAAACCCAAACCACCCAGATAGGTGGGCGCGGATACCATCGGCCAAGAAGTGGATTCTTCGGCGATCGACAATGCGCCTGGGAAGTAGCTAAAGATGAGATGATTGGTTTGGCGCAAGAAGTCGGCAGCTTCGATATTTTCCCGTCCGCCATACTGATTGGTTACCCATTCACCCGGCTCCCGACAATAATCGAGATAGAGCATCGAACTGACTGCATCGACGCGAATCCCGTCAATATGGTACTTATCAAACCAAAATAGCGCGTTAGCATAGAGGAAATTTCTGACCTCATTACGCCCATAATTAAAGATGAGTGTCCCCCACTCCTTGTGTTCGCCCCGACGCGGGTCGGAATGTTCGTACAGGTGTGTACCATCAAAGAAGGGTAAACCATGCCCATCCTTGGGGAAATGTCCGGGTACCCAATCGACTAGTACGCCCAGATTTGCCTGGTGACATCGATCGACAAAATACATGAAATCTTCAGGCGAACCATGTCGCGATGTCGGCGCATAGTAACCCGTGACTTGATAACCCCACGAGCCATCAAAAGGATGCTCGGAGATGGGCAACAATTCGATATGAGTAAAGCCTAAATTTTGAACATAAGGAATTAATTTATCGGCGAGTTCCCGATAGGTCAGAAACCGTGCCCCTGGATTGTAATCTGAAACCGTCACCACTGGGGATGTCGTACCGTCGGGTAATTGAGCTGGCTCGCTAGCGGCGGCGTGGAGCCAAGAACCCAGATGACACTCGTAGACAGAAACTGGCTGACGCAGCAGTTCTGTATTGCGGCGACGATCGAGCCATTCCTCATCCTGCCACTGATGGACGGTCAGATCGGCAACGATCGAGGCAGTTTTGGGACGGGCTTCTTGATAAAATCCATAAGGGTCAGTCTTTTCATAAGGATGACCGTCTTGATTTTTGATTTCATACTTATAAGAGGTGCCGACTTTGAGTTCGGGAATAAATAATTCCCAAATCCCATTCGCTCGTCTCGCCATCTGATGCTTGCGTCCATCCCAGCAATTGAAATCACCAATTACCGAAACATTCCGGCCATTTGGTGCCCAAACAGCAAAATAGACCCCCTTAATTCCTTCAATCTCGATCGGGTGTGCGCCTAATTTTTCATAAATACGATGATGATTTCCTTCGGAAAATAAGTGAATATCAAAGTCACTCAGTAAGGGTGAGGTAAACGCATAAGGATCGTAAATTATCCGCTCGTGCCCACCTTCGGTAATCTTGAGCTGATAGTTGCTCAATTCGGGGAGATCGATCGTGCAACTAAAGAAGTGTGGATGATGCTCTGGCTGCATCGCATACTCTTGTCGAGCGGCTGGAATCATCACTGAAACAGACTCAGCGTTAGGAAGATAGCTCCGCACTACCCAAGAGGTTTTTCCGTCTTTATTAATTTGATGAGGACCTAAAATCTCAAAGGGATTGTGATGTTTGTTTCCCACAATTCGGTCGATCTGTTCTGAGGCAAGATTCATGAATATTAACCTAGATTAAAGCAAAAAAGCTAATTAAATCACTGATAATTAAATGTACTAACAATCGCCACCAAGCGATCGATTTTTAGATGATTACTTTACGGATACAAATCCCGCAATTTTGTCCGATCGCTGACCATAGCGTTAATAAACTGCCATCATTGTAGCCCAATAGCCCTGGTTTAAATTAGGGATTAGTCGATCGCATCTTCCAGCTACCAGCTACTAATTCATACACATAGCAATTTTGGGGTTCGCCGCGCAACTCCAGATGTGTGACTCCCGAAATGTCAAGTAGTAAAAGACAAAAATTTGCTGACGGCTGCTGGGGATCGGGTTGGGGTGGATTGAATGCCTGTGGATCTTCACTGCGGTCGGCTCCAGGTGTCCCCCAATCGAACTGAATGCGCCCAGCATCAGACATCTGCTCCCACGCCTGTTGACGAGCCTTGCAGTCGTCAGTATCGGTACATCTGGCTGTCACTAGTGCCAACGTCCCACTGAGCCGAAACTGTTCGCGCGTTTTGGGAAAGTACCAACAGACTTCCGCCGATGATGAGGCACCTGCTAAAAGATTGATGGCTTTGGACGATCGAATATCCGTGACAAGTTGCATCTGGCTACTGGGTTCTCGCCACCCCCGAAATACCAATGTGCGATTGTGTGGATGGTAACGATCGTCGATTGTCGCTAGTTGAACGTAACGGGCGGAGGGTAAGCTGCGGTTACGATGTAGAGCGCGGGCGATCGGCGATCTCCAAGGTGGTAGACTATCGTTCAAAATAAGATTTGGCTGAATGATTGTTACAAATTAAATTGTAAACAATCTATCTCTAGCTGGAATTGATCACTCGATCCCTCAAGCTCGATGGCTGTTTGAGCAGATCGGTAGCAAATGTAGCAAAAAAGTTTGCAAACTTATTTTAACTCGTAGTTCCGCCATTAGAGGGCAATTCGATCGCTAGAACTAGCGTAGATCGAGGGTTTTGACAACGTTGATTTATCTTGTGTGGATGCCGTATATTACTAATTCTGTTCAAAAATTAGCATAGCTCACTCATGGTTAGAGAACTTGACCGAGTTCGTCACGAATCGAGATCGACGAGCGCGGAGATTTCGTCCTCAGCGCAACAATTAGATTTTCCGACTACTGCACCCACGGCAAATCCTGTCTTTTTTAGAACATACAGTCGCTTCACTGCTACCGGACGCGAGACATGGCAAGAAGTCTGTACGCGCACCCTCAAAGGCTTGGTCAAGTTAGGTAAATTAACCGATGCTGAGGCTGATATCATCGATCGGATGCAGCGTCAGGTCAAAGCGATGCCGTCAGGACGCTGGCTGTGGGTCGGTGGTAGCCAGTGGCTCGAACAACCCCAAAACTTCTCGGGTGCCTACAATTGCACCAGTACGAATGTCTGTGACTGGGCAGCTTTTGCCCTGATGATGGATTTGGCGATGATGGGTTGCGGTACGGGGGCAATTTTAGAACCAGATTTGATTGGCAAATTACCCGTTGTTAAAAATCAACTCAACATTAAAATTACTAGCGAAATCGGTGGGGTGCCGATTGCCAGTCGTCAGGAATTAAGTACAGTTGAATTTGCCGAACATAGCGCAACTATTCGAGTCGGTGATAGTCGGCAAGGTTGGGTTAATTCCTACAAGATCTTACTAGAATTATCGAGCGACGATCGCTTTAATGGTACCGTAAATGTCTCGATCGATCTGAGCAACGTCCGTCCCGCTGGCGAACAGCTTAAAGGCTTTGGTGGCATGGCAAATCCGGTGAGATTACCAGAATTATACGGTCGCTGTGCTAGTATTCTAAATAAGGCAATTGGCAGACAATTAACTTCGGTAGAATGTTGCCTGCTCATCGATGAAGCCGCAGTAACTATTGTTGCAGGCAATATCAGACGCTGTTTACCTGCTGGTGCTTTAGTACATGCAGAGTCGGGATTAGTCCCGATCGAAAAAATTCGGATTGGCGATCGAGTTTTAACTAGCAAAGGATTTTATCCCGTTACCAACTTCTTCGACCAAGGCGAACAATCATTGTGTCGGATTAAGACTCAAGATAGTTATTTTGAATGTACCGCCGATCATAAAGTTGCTGTCCTCACGGATATTTATGGCAACTATGAAATGGTCAAAGCCAAAGATCTCCAACCACAAGATCGATTGGTATTCGTACCTCAATCTATTCCTGGTACACCGACAGAATTGCCAGAATTCACAGGTGAATTAGCTCCTCGCTCCAAACGGATTACTGTTCCAGCACTAACTCCTGATGTTGCTTACTTTATCGGGTATCTGCATGGAGATGGTTCTGTTGCTAGTGATGGCTGGCGAGTCAGATTTCGAGTTGCCGAACACCAACAGCAAATTCTCGAAAAGTTAATCGGTGTCGGTGAGTTATTTGGTTTGGATACTCATACACTCAGAACGCCAGCACAATGCAAAGCTAAAGCTTTTGAACTCCAGTTTAATTCTAGTGCGCTCAATCAATATCTATCTAAATTCAAACAACCGTTTGAGAGTATTTCAGTTCCTGACTGTATCTTATTGGGTACGCAAGCTATTCGTGAAGCTTATCTAGCCGGTTTAGCTGATGCTGATGGTTGCTACTCTCAAGGGGTCTTAGTCGCATCAGTTCATGCAGATTTCTTACGCCAAATCCAAACTATTTACGCTTCCCTGGGTATTACTACTCGTCTATGTTTTTCCATTCGCAAGCGGACTGATAAATGGGAAGGTGAATTAGTTACTGTCGGTGAGAAATCATTCGATAATACCGGAGCGATATTCAGCCGATATTCAGTGGTATTTACTGCTAGCAGTAAAGAACGTCCGCGATCGTTCAAAGACCACGGATTTCCCAAAGAAATGGTCAGGCCATTGGTAAATACTTACCAATATGGTTGGGGTGGTCATCAATCCCAGATGACAGTACCGACACTCAAAAAATTCATACCTGAAGCAACCGATCTGATTCCTGTTAAGGTTGAATCAGTAGAATTTGATGTCAGAACATCACATACTTACGATATCGAAGTAGCCAGCATTCATGAATTTGTCTGCGAAGGAATTCTGGTTTCAAATAGTGCCGGAATGCGCCAATTTAACGCGAATGATACTCTTGGCGCGACTGCCAAAGATAATCTCTGGCAACAAGACGAACATGGTAACTGGAGAATCGACCCAGAGCGCGATGCTTTACGCATGAGCAACCATACCCGCGTTTTCCATCACAAACCCACTTTAGAAGAGTGTGTTGCTGCCGTTCAGAAGCAGTATTATTCGGGTGAGGGTGCGATTCAATGGGCTGGTGAAGCAGTCGCTCGATCTAATGCCGATCTGTTAGATACACCAGACAAGAAGCAACACTTTATCGATCTTTATGGACAGTCGCAAGATCTAGCAAAAGGATATCTGAGGGAATTATTAATCGTAGAGAGAAGTAATGGGTAAAGAAAAGATGTAATCTACATTACACAGTAGAAGAATCGCCTATACAGTGCGAAAATACTACATAGGCGATCGAACTGCTGTCAATTAATTTGTGCTAGGATATTTGGCTATGAGTCTATTTTAGCTGGTCAAGTATTTGTAAATATTTGGCTGACTAGATTACAATAGACTGGTCAATATATTTGATATAACAAAATAGATGACGTTTACTGTAAGTAATGACACCAAAAATATTACTGATGCTGGTATATCGTCTTTCGACGATCGAGACATCGAACTTGAATTAGAACATCGCATGTCCAGATTTGGACTGAATCCGTGTGGTAGATAACATTGCCTCACATTAAAAACTCCGTAAAATCGGTGAAGGCTGAGAAATAGTTATTAATGTTTGTTCGTTAATTAACTTGCTAATACCGAGGTAATTAGAGGAACTAAAAAGCCTTTAACACCGTAGAGCGTAGAGGATGAAACTGGGTATATTCCAGAATATAAACCTCCAAGAGTGCGGGGCACTTATAATTTAATTTAAGTGAAAATGTACGCCGAACTACAGAAAATTTAGAATCTGTAGAACTAGAGGATAAAAAGCCTTTAGGATAACAAAATTGGAGATTCTCGGTACTAATTTTCACTGTAATCTTTCTGAAATACATTTGAATCAAATCGATCCAAATAACCATCAAGAACAGAAAGACGCTTTTATTGCTAGTGCTTTATCAGTCGCTGCATTACTCAACCATCAATTCCAAGAACCACGCTATCAATACAGTCGGGAATTAGATCCGATCGTCGGCGTGTCATTTACTGGGTTGTTTGACTTCTTCGTTCATGCGTTTGGTGCCGAATGGCTCCACTGGTGGGCTGAAGGTCGTCCGGCAACTGCGGCGGGGATTGTTTACAAGCAATCAGAGCATGAGTATCTGAATACTTGGCGCGAAATCGTCGAGCAGACAGTGTGGGAATATTGCGATCGACATGGGATCAAACGCCCCAATCGGTGTACCACTGTCCAACCTAGTGGTACCAAATCGCTGCTCACAGGTGCCTCTCCGGGCTGGCACGCTCCCAAAGCGCAACGTTTTATCCGGCGGATCACTTTCCGCAAGGATGACCCGGTAGCCCTGGCTTGTATCGACTATGGGTATAGCGTGATTCCATCCCAGTCTGATAAAGATGAAAATGGCAATCTGCTCGATGATGCTTTCGATCCGCGCTGTACGGAGTGGTTGATCGAGATTCCAGTCGCGGTTTCCTGGGCGGATATTCCCGGTGCCGACTCGATCGAGATCGCTCAATTTAGTGCCCTGGCTCAGATGGATTTCTATATGGGCGTTCAGCAGCACTATGTCCGCCACAATACCAGTGCCACGATCGAATTGCGCGAGCATGAGGTAGATGAGCTGGGCAAGCGGATTTATGAGGCGATTCGCGATGACGAGGGTTATATCTCGGCTGCGCTCTTAGCGCGGTTTGACGATCACCAGACTTTCCCCCGCTTGCCGTTTGAACCGATCGATAAGGCGACTTTTGATACGATGATGGTCGGAGTCTTGGATCGACGACAAACGGCAGAGTTTCACACGGCTCTAAGTCGTTATGACTTGGGCAACAAGTCCGAAGAATCTGGGCCTGCGGGTTGTGATTCTGATAAGTGTTTATTGCCTGATGTGAAGCCAAATAGCTAACTGGAATCAAGCCTCAATCTCTAAGTGTCGATCCTCTTACTAGGAGCCTAGTGCGAGGGACTTTCAAACCAATCCAGTTCCCATTCATTCGCACCGCCAAGTCGATGATTGGCTAAAGTAGCCACAACCGCCTGTTGCCGATCGGCAACAGGCGGTTTTTCGATCTACCATGCAGAAGTAGACTAGAGTGAAACAATGAATCCAGTAATCTCGAAACAAATCAGTAGCTTTGCCGTCGTAATTGTAGTCTTAGCGATCGCTTTTAGCTTGTGGAGTAACAATATATTTGCAGGTACTCCGCCGCTAAATATTGGGGTGACGAATGGTAAGTTAGCCACTTGTGCGGCGACACCAAATTGTGTCAATTCCCAGGCACCTGCTAGCGATAGCCAACATGCGATCGCACCGCTAACGATGAGTGGAGTACCAACAACTATCGCTAACCTCAAGCAAGTAATTCAAGCGATGCCCGACACTAATATTATCAAAGAAACAAATAACTATCTATATGTAGAATTCACTAGCAAGTTAATGAGATTTGTTGATGATGTCGAGTTCTATCTTGACAACGATTCTAAAACGATCCAGGTACGATCGGCTTCACGATTGGGAGAATCCGACTTGGGCGTAAATCGCCAACGGATTGAGGCGATTCGATCGAAATTAGCTGGTTGAGTGGGCTGGAGATGACGATCGAGAGTTAGTACATCAATTTTATAGATATTCAGGAAAGATGTTGAAAATTAGAGATTTTTGGGTGGCTTGGCGGCGGTATCGGTTTGGGATACTGTTGTTTAGCGTTTGTGTGAGTACGATCTTGGCAGCACCACAAGTAGCCATGTCTACACAGTCAACCAGTGCTATGGCAGTGGAGGTAGTCGGTGCTGAGATTGCCAAACAACCTCAAATCCAGCCGAGTCAGTCGCCAACTTTACCGATTAATAGTCCCACTACTTCAACGCAGAATGTTAAGAAGACAGTTTTAGAAAATGGGCTAACTGTCTTGACTAAAGAAGTTCGTAGTGCTCCGGTGGTGACGGTACAGGTATTTTACAAAATTGGTTCGCGCGATGAAGCCCCCGGAGTCAATGGGATCGCCCACCAATTGGAGCACATGTTATTTAAAGGGACGAAAGATCGACCGATCCAGTTCGGGCGATTGTTTGCGGCATTAGGTAGTAATTTTAATGCTTTTACTAGTTACGATCAAACTGCTTATTTTGGCACCGTTGAGAAAAATAAACTCACTAGTTTATTGACCTTAGAAGCCGATCGAATGCAGAATTCGACGATCGATACTGAAAAGCTCACTGGTGAAAAACGGGTGGTAATTTCGGAACTTCAAGGCTATGAAAATAGCCCCGGCTATCGACTCAATCGCGCTGTTAAACGCGCCGCTTTTCCCAATAGTCCTTATGGCTTAACTGTGGGTGGAACCAAAGCCGATGTTGAGAAATTTACGGTCGAACAGGTGCGATCTTATTATGACTCTTACTATGCGCCAAATAATGCCACACTGATCGTTGTCGGTGACTTCGAGACCGCTAATCTGATGGCAAAAATCCAGCAGACATTCGGCACAGTACCGCGCCGCGAACTAAAAATCGCCAAACCGACGATTGTCCCAGTTACCACCAAACCCAACCAGCGGATCGTCCTCAAAGAACCCGGTAGTACCCAGATCGCCATCGAGGTGTATCCCTTGCCGGAAGCCACACATCCCGATGTCCCCGCGATCGATGTGATGAATTATATCCTCACCGAAGGACGCAGCTCGCGGATGTACCAATCGATCGTCGAAACCGGCATCGCCACTAATTTAGATGGTGGTGCTGCCAACCTAGCGGCAGGTGGTTGGTATGAGATTTCCTCGATTGTCGAAGTCGGTAAATCCCTGCCCAAACTGGAAGCCGCGATCGAGAAACAGATTAAACTGCTCCAAACTAAAGGTGTCACCGCTGGCGAAATTGCCCGCGCCAAAGCTCAACTCAAAGCGGGTTATCTGCTGGGCAACCGCGATATCAACTCTCAAGCCACACAACTCGGCAACGACCAAACCACCACTGGTGACTATCAATTTACCGATAAGTACCTGGCTGGTGTCGAACGCGTCACCGTCGCCGATGTCCAACGGGTAGCCAACAAATATCTCCAACCAAAACTTAAAACGATCGGCTTTTTTGAACCCACTCAAATTACCGGTCAAGCTGCACCCGCAGCTAGTGGCGGCAAAACTGCCGAGAATTTCGTGCCAGGTGACCCTGTAGACCCCAGCGAATTGGCAAAATATCTCCCCCCACTCGATATTGATACTGCCAGTCAAACTCAAGCCTTGCCCCAAGAGATCGCGCTCAAAAATGGGTTGCGAGTATTCTTACTCCCCGATGCGAGTACGCCCACAGTGACATTAACTGGCAATATTCAAGCTGGGACAGAATACGATACTCCCGGTAAAGCGGGATTGGCGAGCTTGACAGCGGCAAACTTGATGAGTGGCACCAAAACCCAAACTGCCTTGAAAATCGCCACCACATTGGAAAATCGCGGTGCGGGACTGGGTTTCGCAGCTAGTCGCGAAGGTGTCAGCCTCGGTGGTAATGCTTTGTCCAAGGATTTACCGATCCTGATCCAAACCCTGGGTGATGTCGTTCAAAATGCCAACTTCCCCGCCCAGAAATTTGAACTCAGCCGTCAACGCGCACTGACTAGTCTCAAACTCGAACTAGACAGTCCCAATAGTGTGGCGCGGCGCAAGTTCCAGCAGACGATTTATCCCAAAAATCACCCATTTACGATTTTCCCCACCGCTGATACATTGACTGGATTGACAGGGCAGGATTTACAAGCTTTTTATCGTCAGCACTATCTCCCCAGTAATACGATTTTGGCGATCGTCGGTGACTTCCAAGTTGCCGATGTCCAACGCTTATTAGAAATCAACCTGGGCAAATGGTCAACTACTGCCACAGCAGTTAAACTTGACTACCCCACCCCCCAATTACCCGCCAAACAGGTGCAGGTGAACCCCGCCCTCCCAGGCAAAACCCAATCAACTACGCTCCTGGGCAATAAAGCGATCGATCGCCAAGATCCGCGCTACTATTCCGCCCTGGTACTCAATCAAATCCTCGGTGGCGACACCCTATCCAGCCGTCTGGGTACCGAAATTCGCGATCGTCAGGGTTTAACTTATGGCATCTACAGTAGCTTTGCTGCTGGCAAACGTCAGGGTACTTTCATCATCTCGATGCAAACCGCACCAGAAGATGCTCAAAAAGCTACTCAAAGCACGATCGCTCTCTTGAAGGATCTCCAAACCAAAGGTGTCACTCAAGCCGAAGTAGATAACTCCAAACGCAGTATCTCTAGTAATTACAATGTCGATCTCGCCTCCCCAGACGAAATCGCCGGCGCAACCCTCGGTAATGCCATCTACGGTTTGAATCCCAATGAAATTAGCGAATTTCCCAAGAAAATTCAAGCGGTGACACTGGCGCAAGTCAACCAGGTTGCCAAGGAATTAATCTCACCCGATCGATTGGTAGTCATCACCGCAGGACCACCGAAGAAGTGAAGTTAGGCGTTAGGTTTTAGGCTTTAGGCTTGAGGTTTTAGGGAATGACACGTTTGACCAAACAAAAGGCTATCTCTCAAATCAACACCGCCTAATTTGAAAGCTTGTGAATTAGGAAAAAAGGGACGGACAACTGTATGTTATCCGTCCCTTTTTTTAATTTAAGATGAGTTATTTTAATCCAATTATTGATTAACTAAGTTTTTCTTGAATTTTGGCGACATCTCGAAAACCGACCGCGATCGCGACCCCATCTTTGACAAAAATCGGTCGTTTGAGTAACATCACATCATCGCTAAAAGCTCTCACCCATTCGATTTCATTCCAACTATCTTTAGTTTCGTCGAGTGCGCGGTACGATTGCCCGGAAGTATTTCGCATCGATCGTTCGCCTAAACTTTGCACCCAACTAGCAATTTGGATCGGACTGGGAGGTCGTTCTTTAGTATTAATGAATTCATAATTAACTTTCTGAGCGTCCAACCATTGCAGTGCTTTTTTGCAAGTACCACAGGTCGGAATGCCATACACTTGAATTGATGTCATAGGTTGCGAAAATTAATTAATCGAGGACGAGCCACTGGCAAATATTGAAATTAAAAGTGGGAAATTTAATTGTGGGGATGAGATTGTTGCTGCCAATAACTACCGCGCGCGATCGTCATTTCTAGTTCCGCTGCTGGGAGGGGACGACTAAACAAGAAACCTTGAACGGTATCACAATTAACCGATCGCAATAACTCCAATTGTTCGACTGTTTCCACACCTTCAGCCACAACATTGAGATTTAACTCATGTCCTAAATTGACAATAGTTCTGACGATGCCAGCGTCGATAGTATTTGCCCGCAGTTCCCGAATAAATGAGCGATCGATTTTGAGTCGATCTAATGGTAAATATTTGAGTACCGCCAAGGAAGAGTAACCCGTGCCAAAATCATCCAGAGAGATCTTAACACCTATTTCCCGCAGAGATTCCAAAATCGCGATCGCTAAATCTAAATCTTTAATCGCGATACTTTCCGTGATTTCGACTTCTAATGCTGCTGGTGCAAGTCCTGTTTCTGCTAAGATATTAGTAATAGTATCGATTAATCTACGACTTTGGAGTTGTTTGACTGAAAAATTCACAGCAATTGGAAAATCACCCCAGCCCATCTCTTGCCAGATTTTTTTCTGTTGACAGGCGGTTCTAATTACCCATTCACCCATCGGCAAAATCGAACCAGTCTCTTCAGCAATCGGGATGAAATCAGCCGGATTAATTAATAGTTTAGCCGCTAGATCTCGACATCGTAATAATGCTTCGATCCCGATGATTTTCCCCGTGTGAATATCTAGTTGTGGTTGGTAATGTAAGAGTAACTGGCGGTCGTCAAACATGCCATCGGGATGACTAGTCGGGCGGCTTGCCAGCCCAGCGCAGACACCATCAAGTAAGTTTTCTAGCTGTAATCGATTTCCAGCCGGAGCAGTGGCACCAATGGGAGTTACCCGCTCGTCAGTGTAGATCTCATAGTTGTTACGACCGTTACTTTTGGCTAGACTCAAAGCTGCATCGGCATGTTTGAGCAATGTGTCACTATCTTGGGTGTTGCTAGTGGCGATCGCAATCCCCATACTCGCTTTAATATATAGTGAGTTGGTGGTTAACATCTGCAAATCGCGATCGAATTTAAACGGCAATTCAAAACAGTGGAGGATGCGGCTGGCAACTTGGTTGACTGCGCCCACATCTTTCAATGCGGGGATGAAGATCGCAAATTCATCGCCGCTCCACCTCCCTAGCATTACTTGCATGTCGAGGGTAGTTTGCAGACGTTTGGCAACTAATTGTAATACGCGATCGCCACCTCGATAACCGATGCCATCATTAATATCTTTGAATCGATCTAGCCCAACCAAAATTGCTGCTAAAAGGCCATCGGTAGCGGGCATTTTTGCTAATGCCAGTGTCAATGATTGACTCAACAGTAGCCGATTGGGTAAGCCTGTTAATAGATCGGCATAAACTCGATCTTTGGACATCTGGGCGACTTGTTGTGCCATTACTACCAGATACATCTCAATTGCCAAACTTTGTGCCAGGTTCAATTCAGCCTCAGTCCACCGTCGATCCGATGGTGCAGCTCTAAATAGCGTCAGACAGCCGACACACTGCTGATGATACCGGAGCGGCAAAATCAACACAGATTGAATTTCTGCCGCACTGAAGGCGGTAAATAGGGGCGATAGCAGTGGTTGGGTGAGGATGCGATCGATCGGATAAACTGGTGCAAACGGATGTGCGGGAGATTCACTACTGAGGCTCTCAGTTTGGGGGCTGTAGTTGGGAGGTGAAGTGCAATTGCTGGGACGATCGAGATACAGTAGATCTTGCCAGACTGAATTTTGTTCGATCGGGATCGTCGTGGTGGGCTGCACACCACAGCTCAAGATCTGAGCGCGGCGAGTTGGTGGTGTAGCGAGAATGAGGAGCCTAGCACCATCAGCATTGAGTGCTTGCGTAATATTGGCAAGTAATTTTGATTTAATTTGGGGTAGAGATGGTGACGAGCACGACATCTTCATCATGGGCGATGGTGTTTTGGCGGCGGTAATCGACAATCGAGCAGCGGTAAATAGTGATAGTCTGGATCGAGCTAGCGACGCTACCGGACTATCCTGCTCACAAGTTTAGATCTTATGAACGACAGTACTAATGATATCTCTTTGCCGGTGGCGATGCCCACTTCGGCGATCGAACTTGCCGAGTTAGTAGCCAGTTCCCATCGCGATCGAGCACCGCTGGTTGTGGCGGGGAATCGCACTAAACTGGATTGGGGGGGGGCAATCGTTGGTGCCAAATCGGTAGTGAGTACTCAAAAACTCGATCGATTAATCGATCATGCTGTCGGGGATTTGACAGTTACCGTCGAGGCGGGGATGAAGTTTGCCCAGGTGCAGGAAATTCTCGCTACTGCTGGACAATTTTTACCACTAGATCCAGTTTATCCCGATCGCGCTACGATTGGCGGGATAATTGCCACGGCAAATACTGGTTCGCTGCGACATCGGTATGGCGGCGTGAGAGATTTACTACTGGGGATAAGTTTCGTGCGTGCGGATGGCAAAATTGCCAAAGCCGGCGGTAGAGTCGTCAAAAATGTCGCTGGCTACGACATGATGAAGCTATTTACTGGCTCCTACGGCACATTAGGGATCTTGACAGAAGTAACTTGGCGCGTCTATCCCCAACCGACTAATACTGGTACTGTCATTATTACTGGCGCGATCGACTCACTCGCCACCGCCGCTAAAATATTATTGGCAAGTACGCTCACCCCCATTGCGGTAGATGTGGTATCAACCGCACTCAGCCAGCATCTGGAACTGAGTAATACGCCAAGTTTGGTCGTAAAATTTGCCACTATTCCTGCCAGTATTGCCGAACAATCCGCACAACTATTAGATATTGCCAAAGGATTGGGTTTAAAAGCCGGAATCTGGCAAGGCACCCAAGCCGAAAACTTGTGGAGTGGAATTCAGGCTGGAATTTGGGGGAATGCGCCGATTGGTTGTAAATTAGGTGTCAGACTCACCGCCGCAGTAGACACGATCGCGACACTCGATCGATTGACCGATCGTACAGCTTCAGGCGTTATCCACCTCAATAGTGGCATCGGTGCCTGTGCTTTAGCCACCGCCGATGGTATTGCTCCCCTCCGCAGCCATTGCGAAGCAAATGGCGGCTTCTTATCCATGCTCCAAGCACCTGTAGCACTCAAACAGCACACCGATGTCTGGGGCTATCGCGGCAATGCGATCCCCCTAATGACACAAATTAAACAACAATTCGATCCGCTAGACATTCTCAATCCCGGGCGATGTTTTTCAGTCTAAAATGCAGCTAAATTAAATACTCCTACATCTTGCATTTACACATAGTTAATAGTGTTTTAGTGGATAGTGAATAGTGAATAGTGGATAGTGCTTAGAAGTAAGTTTTGAGGCTACTGTTATTCAGTTGTTATGTACTAATTCAAGACATGAGTAATGCAATACAGCTTAGAGCCATAGTATCGATGAAGGTTTCTCGATCGAGCCACTGGTGTAAAATGTCAGTAAACGCACCTCTACCTGCCTAAATTTTCTGCCCCCTCACTGGGAATCGGGTTGCCCATCCCCTCCTGCTCCTATTCCCCATACCCTATCCCCCAAATTATGTCCCCACTCTGGAAATACGTCTCCCCAGGGATTCCCGACGAATTATTTGAAAGATTGCCAGGGATTCCCATGAGTCAGCGCGAGATTAGATTATTGCTAATTTCGGCATTGCGATTGGAAGCAAATTCCGTCGTGTGGGATATTGGTGCCGGAACGGGGACAATTCCGGTAGAAATTGGGTTACTATGCCCACAAGGACAAATTATTGCGGTCGAGCGCGATGAAGAAGTAGCAAATCTCATTCAACTCAACTGCGATCGATTTGAAGTCAAAAATGTCCAAATCGTGGTTGGCAGTGCGCCGCAATGTCTCAACCAAATTACCATCCAACCCCAACGTGTCTGTATTGAGGGTGGTAAAGGTATCAAATCGATTTTGCAGCAAGTTTGGACGTATTTACCAATTACCGGACGCATTGTTGTCACGGCAGCTAGTCTCGAAGCTCTCTATGAAGTATCTGAAAGTTTTACTCAGCTCCACGCCCGGAATGTGGACGTTGTGCAAGCCGCTGTCAATCGTCTCGAAACTAGAGGCAACAGTCGCCGTTTGGCTGCTGTCGATCCCCTGTTTATCTTGAGCGCAGAGAAACTTGAATAGGAGAAGTAAGAGATGGGAAAACCGGAGCAGTACAAGAACATCTCTCAACTCCCGCCTCCCAACTCCCAACTCCCAACTGTCTTGAAAAGGTGCTCTACTTGCGGCTCACCTTTGGTTATTTTTCCCGTCAAAAAAGGTGAGACAGCGGCTCGCAGCCGGGAGGTTTCCTCCCGGATTATGCGAGACAAGACAAGACAGGGGAAACCCCTGTTCCCGCACTTTTCGCTCCCAACTCCCATCTCCCATCTCCTAACTCCCATCTCTCCTAAATGTCATTACCCCGAGTCATTAGTACCATCGTAGCGATTGCTGTAGCTTTATGTATGTTATTGCTAGGTGGTTGGTACTTTACTGCCGGGATGTGTATTATTGTTTATCTGGGTCAGAGTGAGTATTTCAAACTAGTCCGCGCCAAAGGGATCGAACCAGCCAGCAAGATTACATTAGTCGTCAGCCAAGTTTTGCTGATCGTGGGGGCAATTGGCTCTGGCATCGATGATGCGCTATTTCCCGTCGCTGGTACCCTAATTTGCTTTTACCTGCTGTTCCTGCCCAAAATAGCCTCGATCGCGGACATTTCCACATCCTTGTTCGGACTGTTTTATGGGGGTTATTTACCGAGCTTCTGGATTCGGTTGCGAGTAGGATTCGATCCGCTCACCGCACATACCTTTCCATTTAGCACTGATTGGGCGGGATTATTGAGCACTTTCGATCTCAGCATCCTCCCTCGTGCATTTACGATTACGCTGCTGTCCTTTATGTGCATCATGGTGACAGATATCGGAGCCTATTTATTTGGCAAATGGCTCGGACGCACGCGGTTGTCAGAAATTAGCCCCAAAAAGACAGTCGAAGGGGCAATCTGTGGAATTCTGAGCAGTGTGGGGATGGGGATGGGTGGCGCGTGGGCGTTGCACTGGCCTCACTGGTATATCGGTGGTGTTGCCTTGGGGATTTTGATTGGGATGACGAGCATGTTGGGCGATTTGACAGAATCGGTGATGAAGCGAGATGCCGGGGTCAAGGATTCGGGAGATTTAATTCCCGGACATGGTGGTATGCTCGATCGCACTGATAGTTATATCTTTACGGCACCACTGGTTTACTATTTTGTGAAGTTAGTTTTACCTTTGATTTAATTTCAAGAAATTACTAAAGCTTGGATATTGAAACTAGTCCATTCGCTTCATTTCAAATATTTACCAGAAAGAATTGGTTTAAAGCCGGATACCCTAACGGCAAGAAAACAAAATCAGACTATTCATTACTCCAATCCTCTTCCTTCTAGGAAGAGGAAGTAGGCGATCCGAGAGGAAACCTCCCGTATCGCCTACCGTGTCAACTGTCAACTGAATGCATAAATTACTCTTCATTCCACAATCGTTCTAATTGATATTGCCAAGCTGTGGTCATTTCCTTGCGGATATCTTCAGTCGCACCGAGATCGCCCATCACACCCTCAGCATAAAACCGGTCGAGTGTTTGCATCGTTTGTGCGAGTGTATCCCCGCGTTGCTTGGCAATACTGACGATCGCTTTGACTTGTTTGGTGGCAAAATCTTGGAAGGCTCGATCGATCCCGACGCGTTTGAGATCGATACAACGATCGATCGCTGTCGTAAAATCTTCAGTAGTTAGTCCGGCGACACTATGCTGCCATACACCCCAGAGTACCCCCTGATTCACCGCATAACGGGTCTCCAAGGTGGCATCAAAGTTGGCAGATAGGAACTCCTCCACAAAGGTCATTGCGTCGGCTGCGGGGGCAATTGGCACCAACATTCTCACCCAGGTTTGTTGAGCGGACAGAATCACTAGCAGTCGATAATCTGGGGTATCTACCTGGTATGACTCGGCATCGACAATCTTGAGGGTATCACCGAAACGGTTGGTGAGAAATGAGCTAATATCTGCTGGAGTCACGGGGTAGGTGAGGGGTAATGGGTACGGGGTATTGGGTAAGGGGTAATGGGTAAGGGGTAATGGGTAAGGGGTAATGGGTAAGGGGTAATGGGTAATCACAGCGCGAAACCTAACATCCTTATCAATCGCGGGTGTGGCTGTTGAATTTCGCATTTGTTCTACCCAACCTACAGATTTCTGACGTTAAATTAATAATTATTAATGATTAACTATTAATTATTAATTAATCTGCTCTTCTTCCTGATATTCAACCTGCTTAACGGTTTGAGGTAGATCGAGCTTTTTGGGAGCTTCAGGGATGTTGAGTTTTTGAGGGTATGCTGGCGATTGGGTATCTTTGCCCCACATATCGTCTTCGAGATCGAGGAGATCTTCGTCTTCCATCTCTAGTGGTTTGGCGGGTGTGGCAATTGGGGTGTAGGGGACATCCTCATAAACTTTAGCCCTACGAGGTGGCTCAGGAGGATCGTTCCAGTTTTCACCTTCGTCCTCATCGTCGTAATATAGCGGCTGCTCGGCTTGAAGGCGTTGGGGTGGTAATGGTGCGGCTTGAACTTCTTGCCAGTCGTCATCTTCCCAGACAGTTTGCTTGACTGGGGGTTGGGCGCGCATTATCGGTTGTGGGGGCGCGAGGGGGACACCAGCAGGTAATTGATTTTCAGGACGAATCGCGGCGGGGCGGTAGCTGTATTCGTCTTCCCAGGGGGCTTTGCCGAGTCCGATGCGTTCGAGGAGACCGACGGAGAGCTGTTCGAGGCGTTCTTCACAGCCTTCAAATACCATCAACCGATTGGGACCACTACTGACGACTTCATCGATCGAGAATTCATAAGTACTAATTACATTATCGGGAATCAATGGTATCCCGAAGCTAGCGATAATAATCGAAGTCAGTTTGCCATCATCGCAGCTAAATTTGAAGCCTCGGACTTTCCCTAGCATATCGCCAGTTTCGGTAATCACTTCACAGCCGATTAGATTGGTATAATTTTCAGGGTCGAGATCTTCGATCGCATCGTCATCGGGTACGAGGATCACATCGCCCATTTTTTCGATCGAGGATAGGAACATATATTTTACCAGTCCCCCTGGTGCTGCCAGCCAGCCATCGCGCAAACCCAGCGCGACTACTTCACGACTGTCGATATCGACGAGCAGCTCTTTGACTATCCCCAGCCGTTTGCCTGTATCTTTGGCAATAACTTGAGTGTCGATCAGATCGGAGCGTTGACGAATCAGTTCGGATGTCATAGTTAGCAGATTGGGTGCTGAATACGGGGTGCAGGCAGATGGCGATCGATCTCTACCATTTTATCTCGACCGCTGCTTCCCTCTATTGTACGGTTTCCTCTACCATAAAATATCGACCTCGATCGATCGATATTTCTAGCCTTTCCAACCAGCGGCTAGAGCGATGAGAATCGATGCCCCAAAAGCATAACGATACCAAACGAAGAGCATCGTATCTTTTGTCTTGAGATAGTTGAGTAGGAAAGCGATCGATAGGTAAGAAAAAATAAATGTAGAGATCGTGCCTACTGCTAATAATGGGATTGGTAATTCATTGCCTTTAAAGATTTTAATTCCTTTAAATAGGGTGGCAATTGTGAGCACTGGTAAGCCTACTAAAAAAGAAAACCTCGCGGCTGTTTCGCGATCCAAACCAAGGAATAAACCAGCAGTTAGAGTAGAACCAGAGCGAGAAGCACCTGGAATTAGAGCGATCGCTTGAGCTAAACCAACCAGGAATCCATCTTTAATTTCTAATCGATCGAATCCTCGTTTGTGGTTGCTAGAACGTTCGGCAATTAGTAATAAAGTCGCCATAACGATCGACATGATTGCGATAATCTGTGCGCTATCAGGTAAGATATCTTTACCTAGATAACCGAGGATTAATGCGGGTAAAGTACCGACGATGATTCCCGCCAATATTTTGACTTCCAGAGCTTGCCAATCTTGCTTGATAATGCCAGTGACACCGCCAGTAACCACGGTACTAATATCTGTCCAGAAGTAGATAAACACAGCGATCACACTACCAAATTGAATCGCATCAGCATAATCTTTTTGACCTAGCTGTTGCCACCCTAGAGCCTTGGTAGTCACTAATAAGTGAGCAGTGCTACTAATTGGCAAAAATTCAGTCACTCCTTGAACTAAGCCTAAGAAGAGAGCTTGGAAAATATTACCATCAGCAATAACGGGGGCATTAGTAATTACTGGTTGTGCCTCTACCGGGATAATTGTCATCAATCCAGTAGCGATCGCACTTAGAATGATAATAGATAATTTAGTCGGCGATCGCATAGTCATACTTTGTGATTGGGATAGATCGATTGCGATCTATATTCGCATGAATAGATCGATTTCCGCGATTACTTCGATCGATAGACCGATGTTTTGACGGCGGCTAACTGAGTTTGATAGATGTGGATTTGGTCGGTTAAGCCGGGAATCCCCGTGACATCATTATCATACAGTTTAAAGCCCTGCCCGATCGATTTGGTCAGGACATCGGAAGCATAACCTTGATAATATACCGGGACAGGACGATTGGACTGATTTCCCCAGCCATATTTTCCGGTTTCTGGTAACTCATTACCTGCGGGATCTTTAGCTACTACTGGTTGCGAACCCCAATAATGTCCGGCTTCGATAGCTGTATCTACGTCCGTCAACTTTTGGGCACCTTGACGGCGCAATCGATCGGGAAAGTCATCATTGAGCGTAAAATAACGATCGTGGTCGGCGGTAACGATGAGTTGATTGCGTTCCCAACCGCCATGAGTTGCGATCCATTTAATCACAGTTCCGACAGATCGATCGAAATCTAACGTCGTACCGATGAGATTATCGAGATTATTATCATGTGCCGCCCAGTCAATATCGCCACCTTCAATCATCAACCAGAAGCCTTCAGGATCTTTGCCCAAGACTGTTAAGGCGGCGGTAGTCAGTTCGGTAAGTGTCGGGTT